>JAQGKA010000663.1 GCA_028290355.1 Tardiphaga sp.
GTTCGCGGCTGCGCAGCGTCGCAACGGCGACGATGAAGGCGCCGACCGCGGTCAGCGTGATGGTCGCCACCATCGGCAGCGAGGTGCCGTCGAAGAACAGCCCGGCGATGGCGATCATGATGCCGCCGGTGACCATCTGCAGCGTGCCGCCGAGGGCGGAGGCGATGCCGGCGATCGGGCCGTGGTTTTCCAGCGACAGCACCATGGTGGAGGGAATCACCAGGCCGAGGAACGCGAACGACACGAATAGCAGCGGGATCAGCACGCGCAGGCTGTCGAAGCCGGCCAGCGTCAGCACCAGCAGCAGCACCGCGAAGGCCGCATAGGCCGACACCGCCGCCATCACCACGCGTGCCATGCCGAAGCGGCCGCCGAGGAAGCCGGCAAACTGCGAGGCGCCGATGAAGCCGATGGCGTTGATGGAGAACGCCAGGCTATATTGCGTCGGCGAGAGCCCATAATGGCCGATATAGACGAAGGACGACGTCGCCAGGAACGCGAAGAAGCTCGCCATGCCGAGCCCGCCGATGAAGGTGAGGCCAAGGAAGTGCCAGTCGCGCAGCAGTTCGGCGAAGCTGCCGAGCACGTTGCGGACGCTGCCATTGATGCGCTCGTGGACGAGGCGGGTTTCCGGCAGCAAGGAGGCCACCAGCACAAGGCCGATCAGCGAGACGATGGTCACCGCGACGAACACCGCGCGCCAGCCGAACGGCACGATCAGCGCGCTGCCGGTGAGCGGCGCGAGAATCGGCGAGACCGAGAACACCAGCATCACCAGCGCCATCAGTTTTGTGGCCTCGACGCCGGTATGAAGGTCGCGAATGATGGCGCGCGGGATCACGCCCATCGCCGCGGCGCCCGTGCCCTGGATGAAGCGAAACGCGATCAGCCAGCCAACGCTCGGCGCCAGCGCGCAGCCGATCGAGCCCAGGGTGAACAGCGCGAGGCCGGCATAAAGCGGCGGCTTGCGGCCATAGACATCGGACAGCGGACCATAGGCAATCTGGCACAGGCCGAAGGCGATGAAGAACACCGTGAGCGTCATCTGCGTCGCTGCGGTCGACGTATGCAGATCCGTGGCAATCGCCGGCAGCGCCGGCAGATACATGTCGATCGCAAACGGGCCGACGGCGGAGAGCAGGCCGAGCACGACGGCGTTGCGGGTGAAGGAGGAGGTCATCAGGGTTTCTTTTTGTTTGTGAGAAATTAGTGGGCCGGGCGTATCTAACCTCTCCCCGCTCTTCGCGGGGAGAGGTCGAAATGCGAGCGCAGCGAACATTTCGGGTGAGGGGCCAGGCACTGCGTCTGCAACGGTCTCACTCTCTCCGGTCGAGCCGGCCCAACGGCACGCGCGACCCGCGCATGCTGTCATCGCGCCCCCTTCAGCGCCTCGCCCCTCACCCGGATTTCTCGCTACACGAGAAATCCGACCTCTCACCGCGAAGAGCGGGGAGAGGTTAAGAAGCATCGCGCTTCGATATCACATATCCATCGGACAAATCACCATCCAGGGAATGCCGAACTGATCGACGCACATGCCGAAGCTCTTGGAAAAGAAGGTCGGCGCGAACGGCATGTTGACGGTGCCGCCTTCGGCCAGCGCCTTGAATTTGCGCTCGGCCTCTGCAAGCTCATCGACCGTCAGGGTGACCGAAAACCCCTGCGGCTGATGGAAATTGCCGGGAGGCGCGTCCGAGCCCATGATCACCTCGCCATCGATGGTGATCCTGCCGTGCAGGATTTTCTTCATCCACTCCGGCGGTGTATGCTCCGCCGCAGGCGAGCCCTCATGCAGCATCAGCACCTCGATCTTGGCGCCTATCGCCTTCTCGTAATACTTGAACGCGGCTTCGCAATTGCCGTTGTAGAACAGATAGGGATTGACCTGCATTGTCGTCTCCTGGGTTGGCCGGCTGCTTTATCTTTCGGTGATGGATTTGAGGCTGGCGAGACCGGCGGCGAAATCCTTGCCGATCATGTTGTCCATGTTCATGAACACGTGGATGATTTTCCCGACGAACGGCGTGGGACCATGCATCGTCCATGTGACAAGCGTCGCATCGCCCTGCGGCAGCATTGTGAATTCCGCGACGTTGTGGCCCTCGAACGGCTTGATGAAATCGAGCTTGATCGCAATGTTGCCCGGCGCCGCCGCCTCGATGATCTCCATGCGCCCGGCGCCGACCGCGTTGTTGCCCTCCCAGGCATAAACGGCACCCATGCCGCTGTTGGCGCCGCTGAAGGTGCGCTGCATCGCCGGATCACGGCTCTCCCAGGGCGACCATTGCCCCCATTGATGGAAATCATTGATCAGCGGAAAGATCTTTGCCGCCGGCGCGTTGATGGTCGCCGTGCGCGTGACCCGGAAGGTGTCCGGCTTGGTGGCGGCGAGGATGAGAATGGCCGCGATGGCAATGGCCAGAACGACGGCAATGACGACAATGGTCTTGAACATGAATGGCTCCGTATGGATTCGTATCAAGGACGAACGAAGGGACGGCGATCCGACATTCTTTCCCCCCTTGCGGGGGAGGGAGCGCTCAGCGGCTGACTGCGGCGCCCCATCATTTCGAAGCCTTTGCGCTTTTCGGCTTGCTGTCGCTCATCAACCGATCCAGATGCATGCGGATATGCGCCGCTTCCGCCGAGGTGTTGGCCAGCGCGATGGCGCGATTGAAGGCGATGCGGGCCTCGTCGCTGCGGCCGAGCTGCATCAGATAGGCGCCCTGCACACCGAAGAAATGAAAATAATTCGACAGCCGCGACGCCAGCGGCGCGATCATTTCCAGCGCGGCTTCCGGGCCGCGCACTTTTGAAACGGCGACGGAGCGGTTCAGCGTGACGACGGGAGAAGGCTGCAGGATTTCCAGCGAGCCATACAGCAGTTCGATCTG
>JAQGKA010000680.1 GCA_028290355.1 Tardiphaga sp.
AGGCCCGCGAAGACCGATGGCAGCGCATTGGGAAAGCGGATTAGCCGGAACGTCGCAAAACTGGAGAGGCCCATGGATCGCGCGAGAAAGATTTTTTCGTGCTCGATGGCGCTGAGTCCCATCACCGTGTTGATCACGATGGGAAAGAACGCGATCAGGAACGCGATCAGCACCTTCGGCAACAGGCCGAAGCCGAACCAGACCACGAACAGCGGCGCGATGGCCACTTTCGGCATTGCCTGGGTCGACACCAGCAGCGGATAGACTGATTTCGCGAAAACCGGCCAGTGGAAGATCCCCAGTGCTAGCGGAATCCCGATTGCAATGCTGAGCAGATATCCGAGCACGATCTCCACGGACGTTACCCAGGATTCGCGCAACAGCAGCGATGCGTTGTCGATGCCGGCCCTAACGATCTGGCTCGGTGCCGGAAACAGATATGTCGGAATCTTGAACACATCCGCCGCCGCCTCCCACGCCACCAGCAGAAATGCCGTCATCAGAATTGGCGAGAGGATCTCATTGCGGCGGTCGCGCGCGCGCTTGCGTTTGCTTTCGCTCTGGACGCGCCGCTCGACCTGCTCGATCGATGTCGGTTCAAGTGCCACGGCAGATGACATGACGGGATCCTGCATCAATGTTCCCGCAGCACGCCGCGGGCGAGAAAGACTTCGAGAATTTCACGGCTGTAGGCGGCGAATTTCGGCGACTCGCGCATCGCCAGCGTGCGCGGGCGCGGCAGGTCGATGTCGATGACTTTGTCGATCTTTCCCGGCCGCGGCGTCATCACGATCACCCGGTCCGACAGAAACACGGCCTCGGCGATGCTGTGGGTCACGAACAGGATCGAGACGCTGCGCCGGCTGCAGATCTCCTGCAGGTCGAGCACCAGCTGGTCGCGCGTCAGCGCATCCAGCGCGCCGAAGGGTTCGTCCATCAGCAGGTGCGCGGGATCGTGCAGCAGCGCCCGGCAGATCGACACCCGCTGCCGCATGCCGCCGGACAGTGATTTCGGATACTTGTTCTCGAAGCCGGCGAGGCCGACCGCGGCCAGCAGCTCGCGCGCGCGGATCTCCGCGGCGGCGAGGTCCATGCCGCGCGCTTCGGCCTGCAGCATCACGTTTTCCAGCGCGGTGCGCCAGTCGAGCAGCACGTGGTTCTGGAACACGATGCCGATGTCGGTGCGCGCCCTGGTGACGCGCTGGTTGTCGACCAGCACCTGGCCGTCCGATGCCGAGGTCAGGCCCGCGGCGATCATCATCAGGGTGCTCTTGCCGCAGCCGCTCGGCCCCACCAGCGAGATGAACTCGCCCTTGCGCTGGGCGATCGAGACGCGGTCGAGCGCCCGCACCGGACCGTCGTCGGACGGATAGACCTTGCTCAGCGACTGAATCTGCAGATAGGCGGACTCGGCGCCGACGGCGGCCGGCTGTGATTCAGCCTGCATCATGCGCTCTGCGGCGGAATGAACTCGGCCTCGGTGGGCACGAAGTCATTGGTGAACAGTTCGGCCGCCTCGAGCGGCGTGGTGACGCCGCCATAGGCCTTCAGCACCGCCACCGTGGACGCCCAGTCTTCCGCTGCCATCCAGCCGAGCGGCTTGTTGGCGGTGGTCGGCGTCACCCATGTGTTCCACGACAGCTGCGCCTCGCGCAGGGTGATCGCCATGTCGGTGGTCTCGGAATATTTCTTCACGATCTGCGTCAACTCGTCGGGATGGGCGCGGCCGTAAAGAAAACCCTTGATGCTGGCGCGCACCATGCCGCGGATCAGATCGGTCTCCGTGAGCAGGTCCTGATGCACGATCATGCCGTTGCTCATCGCCGTCACGCCCTCGTCGGCGTACCAGAAGGCGCGCACTTTTTTCTTGCCGCGGATTTCGATGGCGGGGATGTAGCCCTGGGCAAAACCGCCGACGGCGTTGATCTGGCCGGAGATCAGCGCCGGTCCGGCGCCGGCGCCGTCCACATTGACCACCCGCACCTTGCCGGGATCCAGGCCTGCGCCCTTCATGAAAGCGGGCCACTGCTGGAACTGGGCGGAGCCGGTGGCGATGCCGACGGTCTTGCCCTCGAGATCCTTCGGCGTCTTGATGTCGGACTCTTCCAGCACCATGGCGGCGCAGGGATTGCGGCGATAGATGCCGCCGACCATCTTCAGCTTCATGCCCTTCGACACGCTGTTGCCGGCGACGAAGCCGTCGGCGAAGCCGAACTGCGCGGCCTTGGACGCGACGATCTGCGCGGTGTTGCCGGAGCCCTTGCCCTGGTTGATGGTGACGTCGAAGCCGGCGTCGGCAAAATAGCCCTTTTCCTTGGCAACGATGAAGCCGGCGTTCGGTCCGCCATAGATCCAGTCGGCCTGGAAGCTCACCGGCCGCAGCGACTTGAGCGACTGTGCGTTGACGATGGCCGGAAGCGACAATGACGCGGCGACCGAGGCGCCGGCCTGCAGGATACCGCGGCGCGTCAAATTACCTTTTGACATATTTCCGCTCCCGGTGGCTGAACAATTTTCGGATTATTGCCGCACCCCGTTTAATGTCAATGCTAACTAACTAGTCTGTTTCCTGCACACGGCGCGGAGCCTGTTTTATCAGCGCCCGAGAACAATATTGGGCAAGGGATGCTGCGAAAATCGCCTTCCGCGTCATGGATGTCATCGGCTAACCATTTGGTTAGCCCGGTGCCCTGATCGGGCCAGCGCATGGCGATGCACCAAACCACCAGCGGCCGGGCAGCATCGCGCGGCCGGGGGTTGCCACGGACGGCCATGCTGTCCGATACAGGATCATCGCAACCGATGAAGCATCGTTCCCAATGACCGACCGCACCCACAGCAAGGCGCCCCTGCCCGACATTCCCGCCGATCTCAGGCAGCTGATGGCGGAGGTTGGTCCGCGCTGGCGCGACAGCGTGGCGAAGAACGTCGACCTGATGATCGAGCGCTTTTCCGAGGTGCTGAAACGGAGCCCGCGCGACGGCGTCACCGCCCACGCCGGCATCACCTATGGCGACCATGAGCGCCATGCCTTCGATGTGTTCCTGCCGGAGACGATGACGACGACGACGCCGGTGGTGCTATTCGCCCATGGTGGCGCCTTCGTCAGCGGGCACCGCAACCGCTCCGAGCAGATCTACTCCAACGTTTTGTATTACCTGGCGCGCCACGGCATCGCCGGCATCAACATCGGCTACCGCCTCGCCAACCACGCCATCTTCCCGGCCGCCACCGAGGATATCGCCGCCGTGGTGGCATGGGCGCATGAACATGCCGCGGACTACGGCTGGGATCCCGCGCGCATCTTTCTGATGGGTCATTCGGCCGGCGCTGCCCATGCTGGCAGCTACGCCTACGATCCGCGCTTCCGCCCTGCGGACGGCACCAAGCTCGCCGGCATGATCGTGGTCAGTGGCCGCGTCCGCATCGACAACCTGCCGGAGAATCCGAACGCCGGAAAGGTCGAGGTCTATTACGGACCGGACGCATCGAAGTTCGACGACTACTCGCCGGTCGCGCATATCGACAAGCACAGCATCCCGACCTTCGTCGCCTGGTCGGACTTCGAAAACCCGCTGATCGACGTCTATTGCGCCGAGCTGGTGTACCGGCTGGCCCACGCCAAGCGCAAGGCGCCGCCGTCCATGTGGCTGTCCGGCCATAACCACACCTCGTCGATCGGACAGATCGGGACATCGGACGATGCGCTCGGCCAGGCGATCGTCGATTTCGTGCGCAACCCGCGCTGACGCATCGGGGAGAGCAGCTCATGAAGATCGCCTTGATCGGCCCCGGCGCCATCGGATCGTGGATCGAGGAGAGACTCGATCCGAAGCCGCTGATCGTTCGCCGCGGCGATGCGCTGCCGATGGTGGACATCGTGGTGGAAGTCGCCGGCCATGCCGCGCTGGCGCAGTATGGCGCAGCGGCGCTTCAGCAGGGCAGCGATCTCGTCATCGCCTCGATCGGCGCGCTGGCCGACGAAACGCTGTGGCAGTCCCTGCAGCAGGCCGCGACGCGCGCAAAAATCCTGCTGCCGGCCGGCGCCGTGGCGGGCATCGATGCGCTGGCCGCCGCGCGTCTCGGCGGCCTCGACTCCGTGCGCTACTCCTCGCGAAAACCGCCGGCGAGCCTGTCCGATGCGCTGCCGCTGGACCGCGAAAGCATCGTGTTCGAGGGCAACGCCCGCGACGCCGCGCTGCAGTTTCCGAAGAACGCCAATGTCGCGGCGACCATCGCGCTGGCCGGAATCGGCTTCGAGAAGACGGAGGTGCGGATCATCGCCGATCCGACGCTGACGCAGAACGTCCACGTGCTGGAAGCGCGCGGGGCGTTCGGCAGCTTCTCCATGACCATTGCCGGGCGCCCGCTGCCGGGCAACCCGAAGAGTTCGAGCCTGACGGCGATGAGCGTGCTGCGCTGTATCCAGAACCGGCAGTCGTCCATCGTGCTGTGACGCGCGCGCCGGCGAGCGGCGCGCGCGATGGTCTCAGATCCGCAGCAGCCGTTTGGCGTTGCCGGAGAGGATCTTCTCCTTGTCGGTCTCGTTCAGCCACGACTTCTTCATCCAGTTCACGCCGGCGGTGTTGGATGCGTAGGGCCAGTCGATCGAGAACATGATACGGTCGATGCCCATCTCCGTGATGCAGCACTGCAGCGCCGGATCCGAAAAGAAGCCGCTGGTCGTCACGTAGAAATGCGAGCTGAACATCTCGCGAAAATTCTTCATCGGAGTGTCGCGCGACAGCGCCTCGTCGATCCGCGCCAGCGTATAGGGGATCGTCTCGCCGAGATGGCCGAGGATGATCTTGACGCCGGGATGAGCCTCGAACAGCCCGCTCAGCACCAGCCGCATCGCCTGCGTGCCGGCCTCGAAGGTAAAACCCCAGGCGGCGCGGATGAACATCGGATGGGTCTTGGCGTAGTCGCCGTAGTAGGCCTTGATCACCGCCGGGTTGGGATCCGCGGGATGAATGTACAGCGGCACGTCGAGCGCGGCGGCGCGCTCGAAGATCGGCCAGTAGCGCTTGTCGTCGAGGACCGGGCCCTCGGTCAGGCTGTGCAGCATGCCGCCCTTGAAGCCGAGCTTTGTCACCGCGCGCTCCAGCTCGTCCGCGGCCGCGAGCGGATGCGACGTCGGCAGCGATGCGAAGCCGGCGAACCGCTTCCGGTGGTTCTGCACGGCCGCGTAGAGGCGATCGTTCGCGGCCTTCGTCCACGCCACCGCGACATCCTCGCGCACGCCCTGCGAGCCCGGAGGCCCATGGGACAGCACCTGGAGATCGATGCCCGCTTCATCCATCTCGCGGATGCGCTGGGCGCCGAGGTCTTCCATCCGTGTCACCAGCGGCGAGGGCGTGCGCACCGCATGATGCGCGGTATCGAGCGCGTTGTTCCAGTCCGGATCGAAATAATGTTCTTCCAGCGCGATGATCATTTTGGCTCCTGACTGCGTCAACGTCCGGAGGGACGCCGCGAATTGAAAGAGATGATGACGGCGATCAAGTCCGCCGTGCCCCGGCGATGCCGACCTTCGGAACGAGCGTCGCCTCGCCGGCGTCGCGCGCGAATGCTGCGACAAGGTCGCGGTTGATATCCCGCGCGACCGTCCAGCCCTGATAGACGAACGCCGAATACAGGTCGACGCAGGTGGCCCCGGCATGGCGCATCGCCAGCACGTCGGCGGCGCTGCTGATGCCGCCATTGCCCTTGATCGGAATCCGTCCGCGCGCAAAGCCCGCGGCGCGCTCAACATTCTCCAGCGCCGCATCGAAAATGGCGCGGCCGTGCAGCGTTCCCATGCCGGCGCCGAGCGCCGGCTCGGCAAAGCGGCGCCCGCCGCCGACCTTCAAGCCGCCGACCTTGGCTTCGACGCAAAGTTCGACCAGTTCGGCAAACCGGTCATGCAACTGCGTGGTGTCGTTGGGCACCCGCACCACAATCGAAGCCGTGCGTCCCGCGATGCGATCCAGGATGGCGCGCAGCATGCCGATCTCGTCGAACACCTCGCCGGGCTTCAGCACGTTGGGACACATCAGGCTGATCTCGACGGCATCCACATGGGGCATCACCTCGAGCACGCCCGCGGCAATGGTCTCCGACGAGAAGCCGCCGACATTGGCGAACACCGGCACCGGCCGCCTGGTGTGCTGCTTCAACCGCTCCACGGCGTAGGCCCTGCCCTTGCTCGGCACGCCCATGGAGTCGGCGATGGATTCTTTTGCCCGGTAGCGCACCAGCCGTGGAAACGGATTGCCAAAGCGCGGCTCGGGCATGATGGAGCCCACGCAGATGAATCCGAAGCCGAGACACGACAGCGCCGCCAGCAGGTCGCCGTTCTTGTCGAAGCCGGCGGCAAGGCCCACCGGGCCGGGCATCTCGACACCGGCGAAATGCGTGGTCAGGCTGGGATCGGCGACCTTGAGGTTCGCGATCGCCGAAAGCGCCCGCCATGGCGGCGCCCGGCGCAGCGCAGCGTGGGCGAGGCTGTGGCTGCGGTCCGCCGAGAGCGCGAACAAAGCGGGAGCCAGCACGTGGCGATACAGGGTCATGCGGCGGCGTTCGCGTTCCAGATGTCGATCACCTCGGCGGACACGACCACCTGCCCGTAGTCCCGGGTGAACCGCTTCAGCGCGCCGAGATGGTCCTGCTCGCTGGCGGCGCCGCAGCAGTCCGCCGCGACGGTCACATAGTAATCGATGAAATAGGCGTCACGGCCGAGCGACTCGACGCAGGTGTCGGTGGCGATGCCCGTCAGCAGCAGACTGCGAATCCCGTGCTGCTCCAGAATGGATTTGAGCGTCGTATTCACCATCGCGCTGTAGCGGTGCTTGATCACGATGGGCTCGCCGGCCTTAGGCCTGACCTGAAAGAAGTCGGCCCCCCAGCTGCCGGTCAGGCAGCGCGGCCTTTCCATGCCCAGCCGGGCATTGCGTTCGCGCATCGGCTCCGACAGATCGTGCGGGTCGTAGATGGCCTGGACGAAGATCACCAGCACGCCGGCCTTGCGCGCCTCGGCGATCAGCCGGAGCAGCGCCGGCACCCGCTCGTTCTGAATCGGCTTGAGGTCGGCGCCCACGCTGTCGAAGAAACCGCCATCGGCCGCAAAGTCGTTCTGCACATCGATCACTACCAGCGCGCAATGGCGGGGATCGAGTTTCTGATCCAGCTCCAGCAGGAGTTCGGCGGTATCGGCGGACAACGGGCTTCTCCGGCGGCGGATCGCGACCCGGCACGGGTCAGGCAAATCTTCCGAAAGACTGACCAGTTAGTCAAGACGCTTCTGATCGCGGCACATGCCGCTTATTCGGCGCTGTGCGCGATCGCCCGATGCGGTATCCTTGCGGATCGCGAACGACCGGATCAGCCCGGCAGCAAGGGACGACGCATGAACATCAGTGAATCGACGGCGCTGGTCACCGGCGCCAATCGCGGCCTCGGCCTGTCCCTCGTGCGGCTGCTGCGCGAGGCCGGCTGCAAAAAGATCTACGCCGCCGCACGCCAGCCCGCGGAGCTCGGCGCGGGCGTTGAATATCCGGTCCTGCTCGACATCACCAACCCCGAGCAGGTGACGGCGGCGGCGGCGCAGTGCCACGACGTCGACCTGCTGATCAACAATGCCGGCATCGCAAAATTCACGCCGCTGCTGGCCGCGCTGTCCACGGACAATGCCCGCGCCGAAATGGAAACCAATTATTTCGGCACGATGGCCATGTGCCGCGCCTTCGCGCCGGTGCTGAAGCGCAACGGCGGCGGCGCACTGGTGAATGTTCTCTCGGTGGTGAGTTGGTTCAACGCGCCGATGCAGGGATCCTATTGCGCGTCGAAGTCCGCGGAGTGGTCGCTGACCAAGGCGGCGCGGTTCGAGCTGCGGTCGCAGGGCACGCGGGTGATCGGCGTGCACGCCGGCTACATCGACACCGACATGACCGCGGCGCTGACGCTGGCCAAGACAAGCCCCGACGACATTGCGCGCAGAATTCTCGCAGGCATCGAACGCGGCGACGAGGAAATTTTGGCCGACGAACGCGCGCAGGCGTTGCGCGCCGAACTGCTGGGAGATTACGGGCCGTTCGAAGCCGCCATGCAGCAGACGTGGGACAGGTCGCGGCCGTCACACTGACGACCCGTCACGTGCTGGTCCAGCCGCCGTCCTGCGTGAACACCTGCCCGGTGATGAAGGACGATGCGTCGCTGGCTAGCAGCACCACCAGTCCGCGCAGCTCCTTCGGCGTGCCCTTGCGCCCCATCGGCGTCAGGCTGGCGATGGTCTGCTCGAACGCCTTCACCGTCTCGGCCGAAACCCGCGGCCGCCGGCCAGCATCAGCGGCAGGATCGCGCGCGTGCAGCGGAAGGTGCCGTTCAGGCTGATGTCGATGACACGGTCCCACGCGGGATCTTCAGTCTCGTGCAAACGTTGAAGCCATCCGGCGACTGTTCGGAGCGGATTCCTCCCAGGATCAAACGAAACGAGCGCTCACCATCGCGCGAAATCGCCGCTCGCAATCAGCGAAATGCGCATAAAGCGCGCTCGGTGCAGTCAGCACGGCAACTGGATGAGCTATCCCAATTGCGGCTCATTCGGCCGAGCTTATATGCATCGCCCATGCCCGATAGCAGGCATTTAAACGACAGTCATTCATCCGGTAGTGGACGCCGGCATACCAGGTCGATTTCGATCAGCGCATCATAGGCCAGGCCGGTGACGCCGACACAGGTGCGGGCGGGCAGCCGGCCTTCGGCAAAATAGCTACGATAGGTTTCGTTCATGGCGGCATAATCCTGCTTGAAGCGGGTGAGATAGATCCGCGTCATCACAATATGTTCGTAGCCGAGACCGAGGGCGGCCAGCACCAGACCTAGATTGGCCATCACTGCTCGCGTCTGCTCTTCAATTGTATCTGGCAACTGACCGGGCGCCGCCGGCGTATCCGGCATCTGACCGGTGACAAAAACAAAGCCATCGGTCTCGACGGCGTGGCTGAACGGCGCGACCGGCGTCGGGCCGCCTTCAATCATGTGAAATTTCAATGGAAGATTCCCTGGCGGTTACAATGGTGAGGCGTCATCGAACAGGCGCTTGCTGAGAATGGCGTGGACGCCCCAGTTGCCATCCACCACCTGCGTGACGCCAAAATCCACCGCCGCGGACATCAGCGCGATCGCCTCGTCCTCGCTGAGGCCTTTGATATTCATCAGAAAGCGCCGCATCTTGCGGAATGCATCCTTCATCGCGAGATCGAGCGATGAGTTGGCGTAGACCTCGCTCTGCCCGTTGGCGCCGAACTCGGCGAGATAGTTCGGATGGCTGAAGCCGGTCAGCACCCAGTCGGTCTCGGTCTCGATCAGCGGATAGGTCAGGTCGGCAAAGGCACGGCCGGCGAGATCGGCCTTCTTGTGCAGGATAAGCTGGAACGTGCCGGTCATCGAGCATTCGATCGCGGTGCCGCCCAATTCGCCGTCACCCTGCGTCGCGTGGGGATCGCCGACCGAGAACAGTGCGCCCGGCGCGGAGACCGGCAGATAGACCGTCGCCCCCTTGCCGAGCCGCCAGTTATCGAGGTTGCCGCCGAAATAGGATGGCGGCACCGAGTCGACGAGTTCGGTCTCGCGCGGCGCGACCGCGATGACGCCGAAATGCGGACGCAAGGGAATGCGGATACCGTCGAGGACATTGTGCCGGCGCTTTACCGAACCCGGGCCGACCAGCACGCCGGGATAGTCGTAGGTGCTGTGCAGGGTGCCGAACGGATCGGTTTGTGGCGCCCAGCGATAGGAATAGGCCGCGCACGCATGCGCGCTGCCACATTCGTCGAAGATCTCGTAGATCGTCACCACTTCGCGCGGCGGCGATTCGGCGAGGAACTCGTTGTAGTGATAGCCCCACCACGCCGCGACACTGCTGCCGAACACGCGCCCCTTGTAGTCTAGGCTGCGGCTCGGCCGCGGCACGACGTCGAGAATGCGAACCTCAAGCACGTCACCGGGCTGCGCGTCCTTCACGGCGACCGGGCCGGTGCAGATATGCACGCCAAAACCCTCGCCCGCGCCACGGCCGTAGACCGAAGCATCCATCGGCCCGGCGCCGCGGCGATCGACATTCTTGGTCTCGCGCGTCCAGCCAAAAACACTTTCAGCGCCAGCGTCGCCCGCGATCATCCGCGCGGGATCGTCGGAGGCATGCTGAGTCAGGGTCTCGATAGTGATAGTATCGCCCGAATTGACTTCCGCCTGCGGCGACAGCGACCGGCTGAAATAGCCCCAATGCACCCGCGACGCCTCGACCGGCAGGTGATGGTGGCGGTGGTCGCCTTCGGCGCAGGGCGCGACGTGATCCGCTTCGGCAGGCGCGGCCAGCTTGCGGGCGCCGGTCAGCGGATGGTGGCTGCGCAGTTGCGCAAGCGCATCCTGCGGCCAGCCGCGCTGCCCGGCCGCGGTCGCGGACGCCGTAGCACGCTCGCTTTCCTGCTGGCGAAACTCGCGCGGTGGCATCCCGAAGCGAGCGCGAAAGGCGCGGCTAAAATGCGCGGAGTCATTGAAGCCGCTGCGATAGGCGATTTCGGAAATCGAATGCTGCACCTCGGCCGGATTCGACAGGTCGGCCCAAGTTCGCTGCAGGCGTCGCTCGCGCAGATAATGCGTAAAACTGCTGCCGGTGCCTTCGAACAGTTTTTGCAGGTAGCGCTCGGAGATACCCTCGGCCTGGGCCACCCGCGCCGGCGCCAGATCCGGATCGCCGAGCCGGCGCTCGATGGTCTGACAGATGCGGTGCAGGATCGCCGCTTGCGTCGCCGTGCCGCCGGAGTCAGCCGCCGGCGCTGCGCACTGGCGCATGAAGACCGGCAGCAGGTCGGCGAGGCTTTGCGCCACCGCGGTCCACTCGATGTCCGAGAGCGTCTCCAGCGCGCTCGCCGCCGAGTCCAGCATGCGCGAAAACACATCCGTGAAACCGCCCGGCGCCATGATGCGTACGTTGGAAAGCGCCGGTTGGCCGGACTTGCGGCCGTGAAACGCCTCCGACGTCACCGACAGGACCACTGCGCGCATATCGCGCTGGAATGCGACGCTCCAGTCGGCCTTGCGCGGCAGCAGCAACAGCTGTCCGGCGGAAATGATCTGGTGTCCGCCAGCGGTCCGCAGCGCAACGCCATCTTCGATTGGCAGCAGCACCAGTGGCATGTCGTCGACATGGTCCCGCAACGGCGACACGGCCTGCGATCCTGCGGAAAGTCTTGCCAGCGCGATGCCTTCGGCATGCCGGCGCGACGCCGTGGCGTAGCCGGTGTGGACCGTGGTGGCGGCAGCGGGCCGCAGACCCACCGCGCGCAGCACGTCGCGCCAGGCCTCCGGACGGTCGCCTTCGGAATAGGATTCACTGGTGAACGGGCGAAAGCTCATGGATTGGCCCCAATCGGGCCCATCGAAGCAACTGCTGTGCCAAAAATCCGGCACGCCTCCTCGCGCCGGCCTCACCAGGCCGGTTTCCGGATCGAACTGCAAGCTTTGCGCGTTCCCTGCTCTGCGATCAGTCGCACCTGAAGATGTTCTTGCGGATCGTGCCGTGCACGCCCCAGTTAGCGTCCACCACCTGGGTCACGCCGAAATCGGCCCCGACCGACAGCAGCGAGATCGCCTCGTCCTCGCTGAGATGGTGGACCGTCATCAGGAAGCGCCGCAACTTGCGAAACGAATCGCGCATGGCGCGGTCGAGGCTGGAATGATTGGCGATTTCGGTCTGCGCGTCCGGCCCGAGTTCGGCGAGATAGTTCGGATAGGTAAAGCCGTAGACCGACCAGACGCTGTCGGTCTCGAGCATCGGATGGGTCAGGCCCTCCAGGATCGTGCCACCGAGATCACGCTGCTTGTGCAGGATAAATTCGAAGTCGCCGGTCAGCGAGGTCTCGATAGCGGTGCCGCCGAGTTCGCTGTCGCCTTGGGCGGCGTGCGGATCGCCCACCGAGAAAAACGCGCCGGGCACCGCGACCGGGTAGAACATCTTGGCACCCTTGCCGACGCGCCAGTCGTCGATGTTGCCGCCGGTGTAGCTCGGCGGAATCGAACTGACGAAATCGGATTCCGACGGCGCCAAGCCCATGGTGCCGAAATGCAGCCGCGCCGGCACCCGGACATTGGCCAGGATGTTCTCACGCTTCTTGATCGTCGTGTGATCGACGCGCACGCCGGGATAATCGATGGTCGGATGCACGACGCCGTCGGGATCGGTCTGCGGCGTCCAGACGTAGTTGTAGACCGCCTTCGCGAACGGCTCGCCCGACGTATCGAGCTCGAAGATGGTGATGACCTCGCGCGGTTTTGGCTCCTCGATCAGGTCGTGATAGTGGAAACCCCAGTTCGCGGAGGCATTGGAGCCGAAGCACTTGCCGGCATGACACGCCTTGCAGGCAGGCCGCGGCCGGACGTCGAGAATGCGTACCTCCAACACGTCGCCGGGCTCCGCGCCTTCGATCGTTACGGGGCCGGTCAACAGATGCACGCCAACGCCTTCGCCGGAGCCGCGGACAAATGGACCTTCGGTGGGTCCCGAACCGCGACGCACCACCGCCTTGTGTTCACGCGTCCACTTGAAGACGCTCTCGGCGCCGGGATCGTCGGCGATCATCCGCTCATAGTCGTCATTGGCGTGATGCGTCAGAGTCTCGATGGTGGCGCGGTCGCCGGACTTCAGCGTCAGCGACGGCGCGACCACCTTGCTGAAATAGCCCCAGTGAACGGTCTTCGGTGATACCGGAAGAAGATGATGCTTCATGCTGAAGTCCTCGGGATAGTAACGAATGGGCTGCGCAACGTGACGGTCATGCCTTTTCGGAGTCCATCGCGTTGAGGAAACGCTGGGCGACCGGGTTCTTCGGATTGGTCAGCACTTCGGCCGCCGGGCCTTCCTCGATGATGGAGCCGCCGGCGAGCAACACGACGCGATCTGCGACCTCGCTGGCGAAGCGGAGCTGATGCGTCGAGATGATCATGGTCAGGCCGTCCTCAACGGCGAGGCGCCGGATTACTTCCAGCACCTCGTTAACCAGTTCGGGATCAAGCGCCGAGGTCGGTTCGTCGAATAGCAACACGCTCGGATTCGGCGCAATCGCGCGTGCAATGGCGACGCGCTGCTGCTGGCCGCCGGACAGATGCCGCGGCAGCGCATCGGCGCGATGGCTGAGGCCGACGCGTTCGAGCAATTCGTCCGCGCAGCGATCGGCGTCGTTCCGCGACACACCATGCACCCAGCGCAGCGGACCGGCGATATTCTCCCGGGCGGTGAGATGGCTGAACAAGTTGAACTGCTGGAACACCATGCCCACGCCCACCTCGGCACGGGCATGGGCAAGTGACCTCGGCGACAGCGACCTGCCGTTCTCGCCGAAGCCAAGCTGCCGGCCGCCAACCTTGATGGTACCGCCATTCCACAGTTCGAGGTTGTTGATACAGCGCAGCAGCGTGCTCTTGCCGGAGCCGGATGGCCCCAGCAGCGCGATCACCTCGCCGATTCTGACGGTCATATCGACGCCATCAAGCACCAGCGCCTTGTCGTAGCTTTTGTGCAGGTTAGTAATCTCGACGGCGACGTTGTTGCGCGCCAGCGTCTCGGCGCGCTTGTTGCGATCGACGCTCTCCGGCCGCAACCTCGGCGGCGGCAATTCGGCCACGCCCGCATCGGGCAGGATATCGGGAGCCGCGCCGTCCTTCGGCGACGGGTCGTTGATCGTCGGTGGGCGATACCACGGCAAGAAACGCATCAACTGATCCTGTGTCTTCGTCCGATCGAGATCGAACTGCCATTCCAGGAACAGCTGAATGGCCGCGATTGCTGCCGTGAGCACCAGGTAGATCAGGCCGGAAGCGAAGAAGATCGAGAAGAAATCGAACGTCGAGGAGGCCAGCTGCGTCGACCGCAGCGTCAGTTCCTGCACCGCGATGACCGAGGCGAGCGATGAGTTCTTCAGCGCGCTGACCGCCTCGTTGCCGAAGCCGGGGATCATCGAGCGGATCGCCTGGGGGGCAATGATCCGGCGCATCAGGATGCCCGGCGTCATGCCCAGCGCCTGCCCGGCGACAACCTGACCGCGCTCGACGCCGAGCACGCCGGCGCGCAGCATCTCGGCGATGAAAGGCGCCTCATTACAGGCCAGCGCGAGGCCGGCGGCGAGAATGGCGGGAAGTTTTATCCCTATCTGCGGCAACGCGTTATAGGCGAACACCATCTGCAGGATCAGCGGTGTGCCGCGGAAGATCACAGCGTAGATCCGGGCGAAGGATGCCAGCGGCCTGAAGCTGCTGAGTTGCATCCACGCCAGGATCACACCGAGGATCAGACCGCCGGCCAGACCGAGGGCGGTGACTTGAAGAGTCACCGAGATGCCCTCGATCATGTACGGCATGCTGATATAGTGGAGGAACAGCTCCATGGAGCGAAGCGCCCTTTACTTTACCATCAGCAGGCCGGGCTCCATCAGATTGTTCGGATCGAGATTCCATTTCTTCAGCAGCGCCAGTTGATCGCCCGACTTGTAGATCTCCATCATGGCGGCGTGCACAGCTTCGCGGAACTTGGGCTTGTCCTTGGGGACGGCGATGCCGACCTGATAGGGGATCGTCACGGCAACGGCCTTCTCGAGCTTGTCCGGATAGGCCTTCACGGCATTGTCGACGGTGTTGACGTCGTTGATATACGTGTCGGCGCGGCCGGCGAGGATGGCCTGGATACAGTTGGCGTTGTTGTCGTAGAGCTGGATGGTCGGCTCCGCCTTGCCTTCCTTCTTGCAGTCCGCGGCCAGCGCCTGGATCAGCGGCACTTCGACATAGCCGGTGTTCTCGGCAGCGGCCGTGCCGCACAGAGTTGTGTTGATGCCGGTGATCTTCTTCGGATTACCCTTGGCGACAAGAACGCCGTCGAACACCTTGGAATAGGTGATGAAGTCGCCGGCCTTGGCGCGCTCTTCGGTGGCGTAGATGTCGGAGATCACGATGTCGGCCTGGCCGCTCTGCAACGTGGTCAGGAGCGCCGCGAAGGTGACCGCCTTGTAGGTCAGCTTGAAGCCGAGGCATTCGCCGATCTGCTCGCCAAGATCGATGTCGAAGCCGACGTATTTGTTCGGATCCTTCGGGTCGATCGCCTCATAGCCCGGCGTATGCGGGTTGATGGCATTGACCAGCGTCTTGCCTTTGAGGTCGGGGTACTTGGCCTGCAGGGCGGTACAGGCTGCTGGCACCGCGGCGCTCGCCGAGATTGGCACGTAGACGCCGGCAGTGAGCAGCACGGCGATCGCAGCAGCGCGCCACCCAGGGTAAACCACGGCGCGCGCCCGCGGCTTCGAAACAGCAGTGAAAGAACGCTTTTGCATGTGATCTCTCCATCGACATTGTCATGGCCGTGCCATGTTCCAAGTTCGAGGGAGCGTACGGTCAGTCGCATTGGAGTAACTTGTCTCAGGGCGCACGATAAGTTGGATGGCGCAGCCTTACGAAATAGGCACCGGCGCGAATAAATTGGGCAGCCATCGATACCGGCAACCGTCCCTGCAGCGCAGGGCCGCGTGCAAGCGCGGCAAATCCATGGCTGACGCAGAGGTCTTTCGGTAACGCGGCGGTAACCGCACGCTCAGTAAGGCATTGATAACAATAGAAAATGGCGCGCCATTCCGAACAAAACCACGAACTCTTATGTCATTGAAATCACATTATAATTATGGTTCCTTTAGTCGAAGGTTCAGCGCATGAGATGGCTTGCTGCGCACGCCCATGGATGGAACCCTATTTTGCTGTAACCCAGTGGTAAATGTACTACGCTATCGCGCGGACCGGCAATTTCGGTGGAAGACCTTCGGCAAGAGGCCCCATGCGAGCTGTGAGCGATTCAGCCGAACTTTTCAGGCACGTGAGTGTCGAGAAGTCTGACTTTTATCGCTGTATCATGGACATCTTTGCCGCGGCTAAACGGCAGTACCGCTTGCAATTGAGGCCTGACGAAGTCCTGGGCGAGGCCCGATGGTCTGGCATGCCGCCGCGGATCGAGGACGTCAACGCCGCGCTTGCCCAACTGACCACATGGGGAAATCTGGAATCGCATCCCGACACGGCGCGGGTTTCGAGCCTCGGCGATTTCTACCGTGCCCGCTTCCTGTATCGTCTCTCGCACGGCGGCGAGGCTGTCGAAGCGTCGCTGGCGCTATTCGTCCAGACGCTGCAACGGCGCTGGGCGATGCGCGAGCACGGCGCGCAATCCTGGCGCTTTGACGCGGGCGACTACGAGGCCGCCACCGAAGGCGCATCAGATATGGGACAGACCCTAACGGGAAAAGCTGTTCGCGCGATCTGGGACGACGGGTTGATGGCAGCGATGCAGCGCCATCGTCTCTCGATTGCTGAAGAAGCTCTTGCGGCTTCACTGTTGAAAGACCTCGGGCCGGCACGGTAACCGGTTCGTGGTTTTATTCCGAATGGTGGCAATTTGGCGCGCCATTCAGAATAAAACTGCGAACTCATATGTCATTGATATTGTTATATAATTTTTGCGATCGATATCGTTGGGAGCGCCACTTCACCTGCCACGCCCCCCAACTCGGCGAATAGGCGGCGCAAAACGCGCCCCCGGCTCTCTCACATCCGCCCGGCGTCCCTGAGGACCGCGATCGTCCGCAATGCGATATCGCGCATCAATCCGATCTCCGTCACATCCTGTCCGTCGACGAGCGCTTTTGCAACGATCGCGAGCTCGCGCCAGCATAGGTCGGCCTCCGGCGGAGCCTCGCGCATCCATAGGGCCGTGCGCAAAACAATGTCAGCCCATCTGGCACGATGTCGCGCAATGACGCTCTGCAATAGATAGGTAGCAAGTTTGGCGCGATCACGGCCGCGGGCGCGCTCCACCGCTTGAGCGACCTGCGGGTCGTCCTCGAACCAGGATTGTGCGACGGCCTCCAGCTCGGCAAGTTCGTTGCTCTTCCGCAGCACCGATGCGAGCGTGGCGGGCTCACACATCGCCTTGGGGACCTCGGCGATCAGCCCGGCGAGGGTTTCACCAAAGGCCATGCGCGCGGGTTGCCAATCGGCACCGCCGATCGCCTCGGCGACCTGGAGCAGGCCGAACGGCGGCGCTTCCTGTTTCTCGATACTGAGCGCCAGTTCATGCGCCACGATGCGATCGAGATAAGATCGGGACACGGCAAGCGTAGGGGCATCCATCCCGGCAGCGGCGAGACTCATCTCGATCTGGCGCCGCGATTCCGGTTCGCCACTCCAGGCATCCGCAATCCCGCCTTTGGTCAGGACCGACGAGATCCGCTTTTTCCGTCCGGCCGGGGATATCAGCAGGAATCCCTGCGCAGTGGCGCCGTCGACGGCGGTGGCGACAATTGCCTCGATGCTGCCAGCATCCCATGCTGCGCAATCGATCCCGGCCGCCCGCGCCTTGCGGATGACCGCATCGACTTCGGCCCGCTCGTTCTCGGGCCGCCAATTGCGCATCGCGATCAGCCGCCGAACCTCGGTCGGCGTCAGCGAGGCGGCGACCTGCCCGAGCGCTCCGGCAACCGCGCGGCGCACAGTCGAATTTGGATCGAGCAGGAACAGAACCGCGGCGCCGCGCGCTTCGGGGATGCCGGCAAGCGCCAGGCCCACGGCCAAGGCGTTACGGGTTTCCGCCGGCATGGCATGACCGCTTTCGATCAGCGAGCCGACGGCCAGGAACGGATCGCCGTCGCAGGCTTCGAGGATGCCGGCGAGAGCGGCGTGGACGTCGGCCGGAAGCGGTCCGTCCTGGCTCCGATCAACGAGCTGATTTGTCGACGCTGCGGCAAGCTCTGGCGACGCACGGATTTTCGACTGATGCAGCGCTCCTCCCACAAAGGCAAGCATGCGCCCGTCGACGTTTCCGGCCTCGACCTGCGCGACGACGTCCGCCTGAAAATCCGCGATCAGTTTGGCTGCGTCCGCGTAGCCGCGATCGGTGCGATAACGAAGATGCTCGAGCAGCCGCTGCAGCAGAAACAGATAACCGATCGCAAGCGGCTCATCCTGGCCGACCGGAGGCATGTGGCGAGCCGCGCCCGTGAAGGCGGCAAAGATTTCGCGTGGGGAGCTTTCGCAGTACCGATCGAAGGCATCATTGAACGGGGGCGGTCGACCCTTGGCGATCGCCTGCGCAATCCGTCTCGCATGCTCATCCGTAGGCGAGGATTTTGGCTGGGTTCGGCTCATCGAGGCGCCTCCGCGAATCATTGCCAATGATAGCCGGGAGTTGGTCTCGTTCCTTTCAGATCTGGCGATATCCACTCACAAAATCCGCGCCCTTGGCGTCGGACAGGCTGAAAAGGAATTATCCGGCTTGGCGGCCTCCTGTAATTCCGCCCGAGCTCTTCTAACTATTTGGTCGCCTGGCTATCGCGTAGCGAGTGCGCTCGCTGTTACCATCTGACCGGAAAACAGATCGCGCGCACCCAATATCTTGTATCCAATTGCATGATAGCCGAGGCGGCGTTTCGCAGCCATGCGGGCCAGAACCGGCACTCTCATGTCGGCATAATCATATATGATCACCTCGCGCTTGGCGTCGTTGAGACGATGCAACCGGCCGGCATACTGGGCAAGCGTGCCTTTCCAAGCAATCGGCATGGTAAGAAAAAGAGTATCGAGGCGGAAATCATCGAAACCCTCGCCGAGGTAGCGTCCGGTCGCGACGATGACACGCTCCTCGGCGTGGGGAATTGCTGCGAGCCGCGCGGCGATATCGCGGCGCTGCTTCTCGCTTTGCCCACCGCGCAATACGACCACATGCCTTGCGAAACGCTCAAGACGCGTTGCAATGGTCTCCAAGTGGGCAGTACGCTCGGTTATAACGACAGGTGAGCGGCCCGCTTCCAGCGCACGCAAGACATCATCGAATATGAGATCATTGCGCGCTTCATCGGCGATCATTTCCTTGAAAATATTCTGGATGGAAGGAGAAGAGGTGTCCAATGTGGCTTGAAGTTGGAAGCTGGTATCCCTGATCCGCACTACGTGATCGAATGGGCGCTTGGCTGCCTCAGAACGTGCATCTACGCGATGGCGGACGGGACCACATTGCATAACGATGATCGGGTGATGTCCGTCTTTTCGCGTAACCGTTGCTGACAGGCCGAGGATGTAGCGGGCCTTACTGCGGCGCGCGACCAGTTCAAAGCTTACCGCCGACAGATGGTGGCATTCGTCGACCACGAGATGCCCATAATTGCCGACGATATCATCGACTTCTCCCTTGCGAACCAGGCTCTGGATCAGGGCGACGTCAACCTGACCTTTCGGTTTGCGACGCCCGCCGCCGATCATGCCGATCGCGTCACGCGGCATACTTGAGAACGCTGTGAGCCTTTCGATCCATTGATCCATGAGCTGACGGCGATGAACGAGGACCAATGTATTCCGTCCGCGTTCGGCCATCATCCGGATGGCTAGGATCGTCTTGCCAAACGCCGTCGTTGCCGCGAGCACGCCGGTATCATGCCGCAACAGGGCTGTGATCGCGGTTTCTTGATCGGAGCGTAATGCGCCAGTGAAGGCAAGAGAGATCGCCGCACCGGAAAAACGGCGATCTTCGATTGTTACCGTAATTCCAAGCGACGCAAGCAGATCTTGTGCGGCGTCGAAGCACCCGCGAGGTAGCGCAACGTGATGGCTGGTCAGCTCTGCGCAAGAGATGATCCGAGGCTTGTCATGGGTCGATCGGCGCATTGCTTGTGCGGCGTAAAATTCGGGATTCTGGAATGCAGCAAGGCGAATGAGGCGCGCGATCAACGACGGTGGCAGCGCGTGACGCGGCAGGTAGATCTGGTCCGCCTGTACGACAGTGATCGCACCTGGCAATGGCTCGCGGATTGCTGGCGGCGCCTGTCGCCGCGACGGCGGGGCAAGCCACGGCTCTTCGTCTTCGTCGACGAGAGGAATACGTACGCCGAGAATTTTTCCAGATGCACTTGCGTCCTCGACCAGATGTTCCACCGCCGCTCGCGGCATAGGGCTAATCGCGGACAGGAAGGCCCATTGATCCGGATACAGCGAACAAGATTCGTCGATGAACTCGCTGTTGCCAGAACTTCGCGCGAGCCCCTGAAGAGGCAAGGCAATCAGGTTGCCGAAGCCACCCGCGGGCATTGAATCCTGACTCGGAAAAAAACGATCGTAGGATCCGAATCCGATATCGGGGACGCGTTCCATCGTGTCGGTAATCAGGAAGGCTCCGAGACGGCGCGCCAATGTCGCTGGAATCGGCTCCTCGAAAAAAATCCAGGCGTGAGCACCGTTTCCGGATCGCGACCGCTCAATGGCAACAGGTATTCCATGACGCTCGCAAGAATCCCCAAAAGCGAAGACATCTCTTCGCCATTCCCCTTCGTCGAAATCCGCGGCCAGAAACGAACACGTATTATCCGCAAGCATCGGATAGACACCCATAACGAACGGGGTTCCGTTCGCATTGGTCCCACGTAGATGGCGTTCGATCGACACGTCATCTACGGCCTGGAATGCTTGATTTGGACATGCCGAACATTTGACTTTTGGTTTTTCGCAAATCCCACGCTGCCATTCGTTCGCACAGGCAGGTGCATAGCCGCTACGTCCCGTCGTACGATTCTCCCAACGGATGGGGAATACATCTGAACGACCGCGGAAAAGCCGGCGAAACAGAGCAATTTTCTTTTCGATTGTCGAATTCCGGTCGATGGGATCGCCGGCTTTTGCCGAAGGGACCGCCTTGATAGCCGCGGCCTCTTCACTCCGCACCGATCGCAGGGTGTTGATCTCGGCTAAGACCTCCGCGCGCTCGCGTTCCAGCGCCGTGAGCCGCGCCACGAGTTCGGTAATTCTGGCGTCCATTTGCGTCATCGTGAAGATTGGCTTGCGCCGATATTAGCCAGTATCAGCTTGACGCAATCTTGCTTCGCCCGATAGCTGCGCAAGAAGGGGCCCGATCACAATCGGCCGATCCAAGCCCCGAGTTCGCAGTTTTATTCTGAATGGTGGCAATTTGGCGCGCCATTCAGAATAAAACTACGAACTCTTATATCATCGAAATTGCGGTTGATTTCCAGCTGGCTTTCCGTGTGATCGGGCCTCGCGCAACGACACCGATTCTTGCACGTCAACGCCTTTCTCGGATCAGGTCGATCAGGGCGCGCAACCCGGCAGGTACGTGCCGACGCCCGGGATAATAGAGAGACAGGCCTGGAAAGGGCGGCGTCCATTCATCCAGCACGCGAACAAGCGAGCCGGCCGCGAGGTCGGCCGCGACATTCCATTCGCTGAGATAGGCGAGGCCGAACCCGGCCCTGGCCGCCGCCAGCATTAAATTGGGTTCGTCGAGGATCAGCGGCCCTTTACCATCAATCGCCAGTGCCTCGCCGTGGCGCTCGAACTCCCAACGATAGATGGCTCCGCTCGGCAGTCGACTGCGGATGCAGCGATGCCGGGAGATATCGGCAGGCGTGCGCGGCTTCGGATGGTGCTCGAAATAGGCGGGCGATCCCACGACTGCGAAACGTTGGGTGGGTCCCAACGGGACGGAGATCATGTCCTGCGGCACCTGTTCAGACAGCCGCACGCCGGCGTCGAACCCTTCGACGACAATGTCGACCAGCCGTCCTTCAGTGACGATGTCGACCGTCATGTCGGGATAGCGGCGCAGATACTCGAACACGATCGGCTCCATCTGCCGCGCCGCACCCGCCGACGTGTTGATGCGCAGCGTGCCGGCCGGCGTCTCGCGATGACTCCCCGCCCGCTCCATCGCTTCTCTGATCTGGCCCAGCGCCGGAGCAACGCCGGAAACGAACTGCTCACCGGCCTCGGTCAGCGAGACACTTCGGGTCGTTCGATGAAACAGGCGTATGCCGAGTTTCGCCTCCAGCGCGGCAATGGCATGGCTCAACGCCGAGCGCGACATGCCGAGCTCGGTCGCCGCCGCGCGGAAGCCGCAATGGCGTGCCACCGCCAGCACCGCATCGAGTTCGATTAGTCCCGATGACCGCATTGTCCAGATTCCTGCACCATCTCATGCAGGATTATACACCTTATCGGGCCAACAACAGTCCCCTATCTCCCGGTTTCATCCACTGTTCGCTGGGAGAGAGTGCCATGCGCCTCATCGACAAGATCTATATCGACGGCAGCTTCGTTACACCGCATGGGACCGAGCTGTTCGACCTGCACAACCCTGCGACGGCGCAGGTCATCGGTCGGGTGCGCCTCGCTGACGCGGAGGACGCACGCGCCGCTATCGCTGCCGCCAAACGTGCCTTCCCGGCCTTCTCGCGCACAAGCAAGGCCGAACGCATCGCTCTGCTGCAGCGGATGCACACCGCCATCAAGGCGCGTCGGGAGGATCTGCTGGAAGCAATTGTCGAAGAGTATGGCGCTCCCGTCTCGCGGGCCGGCTTCATGGCCGACCATCCGGCAGATGTCCTGCTCGATATGGCCAGGGTGCTGGAGGATTATCGCTTTAAGCGCCGCGTCGGCACGGCCGAGGTGGTGATGGAGCCCTTGGGCGTCGCCGGCCTCATCACGCCGTGGAACAGCGATGCCGGCTTCGTTTGCGGCAAGCTCGCGGCCGCAATCGCGGCCGGTTGCACGGCAGTCGTCAAGCCGAGCGAGATGAGCGCGATCCAGACGCAGGTGGTAGCCGAAGCGCTGCACGCGGCCGGATTACCAGCCGGCGTGTTCAACATCGTCACCGGCCGGGGCGAGGTGGTCGGCACCGAAATCACCAGCCAT
The DNA here is from genome assembly GCA_028290355.1 of Tardiphaga sp. GTDB lineage: Bacteria > Pseudomonadota > Alphaproteobacteria > Rhizobiales > Xanthobacteraceae > Tardiphaga. The sequence continues at coordinate 22,759 of JAQGKA010000680.1, forward strand.
CCCGATGTTGCGAAGATCTCCTTCACCGGCTCGACTGCGGTCGGCAAGGCGATCCTGCGCGCCGGCGCGGAGACGATGAAGAGGATCACGCTCGAACTCGGCGGCAAGTCTCCCACCGTCATTCTGGACGATGCCAATCTGGCACAGGCGATTCCATTGGCCCTCGGTGCGGCCTTCATGAACAGCGGACAGGCTTGCATCGCGGGCACGCGCCTCCTCGTGCCACGGAGCCGGCTCGGCGAGGTGGAAGAGCTTGCGAAGGCGGCGGTCGGACAGGTCAAAACCGGTGATCCGCGCGATCCGGAAACGACGGTCGGCCCGATGGTCAGCCAGAAGCAATGGGATCGCGTTCAACGTTATATCCGTATCGGCATTGACGAGGCGACGCTGCTCGCCGGCGGCGAAGGCAGGCCGGATGGGCTCGACGGCTGGTTCGTGCGGCCCACGCTGTTCACCAACGTTCACAATGACATGACCATTGCGCGCGAGGAGATCTTCGGGCCGGTGCTGTCGATCATTCCCTATGTGGAAGACGAAGAGGCGATCGCCATCGCCAACGACACGGTCTATGGCCTGCAAGCCTATGTCCTGTCCGGCGACATGGATCGTGCGCGACGAGTGGCCGACCGCATTGTTTCCGGTCGCGTGCTGATCAACACGCTGGCCCACGAGCCGATGGCACCCTTTGGCGGTTTCAAGCAATCCGGCATCGGCCGCGAATTCGGCAACTTCGGGCTGGAAGCGTTTCTCGAGCCGAAATCCCTGCTCGGCCTCTACCCCGCCTGACACCTTGCGAATGAATGGCCGGAGGTCCGCGGACTGCTTGACGCTCAAGACGGCGGCGCGGACCCGGCTCAGTCTGCCCCGCCGTCACGAAGACGGCGGGATGCGCATCAGGCCTGCTGCTTGGCCATGTTGATGATCCTGGGCTGCGTATATTCAGCCGGGCCAGCATGTCCCAGTTCGGCTCCAATGCCGGACTGCTTGTCGCCCCTGAAGGGAATGTCGGGCTGCAGGTTGAGATGCCTGTTGATCCAGACCGTGCCCGAATTGATTTGCGAGGCCACGGCGAAGGCCCGCTCGGGATTCTTCGAAAGCGACGTAAACCAAAAAGACCATGCGTTGATTGACAGAATGTCGATGTCTAGCGAGTGTTGTTGACTCAATGTCAACGGAGTTCACATGTCGTTCGATGGCCGCCTGCTTGCAGGTATCACCGTCCTGGCAGCGGTGGTGCAGGGTCGGAGCTTCGTCCGCGCCGGCGAGGCCTTAGGTATCACCACGTCGGGCGTCAGCCGCTCGATCGCCAGGCTCGAGGAACGCCTGGGGATACGCCTTCTGGACAGGACGCCGCGGTCGGTCGCGCTGACCGATGAAGGGAAGCGGTTCTACGAGCAGGTGGGACCTCTGCTTTCCACGATCGAGGATGCGGCCAACTCGGTCTCCGGATCGGCAGGCGCGGTCCAGGGACGCCTCCGCGTCGACATCGACCCCTATTTCTCGCGCCTGATCCTTTCGGGCAAGATCGGGAGTTTTCTGGCCATGCATCCGGACCTGGTACTCGAGATGGTCACGCGCGAACACGTGAGCGATCTGGTCGCGGACGGCATAGACGTGGCCGTCCGGTTCGGCGAGCCCGCCTCGGACGCGATGATCGCGCGGAAACTGCTAGAGACGCGGGTGCTCACCCTCGCCTCGCCGCACTACGTCAAGAAGCATGGGAAGCCGAAGCACCCGGCCGACCTGACATCGCACGAATGCATCCAGTTCCTCGACCCCATCACCGCGCGCCCGTACGAATGGGAGTTCCAGGCGGCCAAGAAGGTCGTTTCCGTCAAGGTGAAGGGGCGCCTTCAGCTGAGCGACGTCGGTACCATGATCAACGAATGCCTCGCCGGGACGGGCGTGGCGCAGATCCTCAGCATCGGCGTCCAGCCTCTCCTCACCTCCGGCAGGCTCGTCGATCTCTTTCCGGATTGGCCGGGCGAGGTCTTTCCCCTGTATGCGCTGCACCCTTCGCGGCAGCACCCGCCGGCCAAGGTGCGGGCCTTCATCGAGTTTGCCGTGAAGGCCGCGAAAGCCAAGGACGTGTCGGGCACGCACAGACGTTGACTTTCGGTCAACGCTCGGCTGACTCTTACGCACTGGAGTCATCAAGGCGGACGTGAGAGCCTCTACGCATGTTGAGCGGAGGCAATCATCGCCAGGAAGAAATCTGTCCTCATTCTGGGCGCGTCGCGCGGTTTGGGCCTCGCGCTCGCCGAGGAATACTGCGCAGGCGACTACGAAGTCGTGGCCACCGTCCGGACGCCCTCACCGGCCCTCGAACAGCTGCACGAGCGGTTCCCGTCCAGTCTCCAGATCAAGTCAGCGGACACGACCGATCCGGACTCGATCGCCTGTCTGAAGGACGAATTTCAGGAAAGCGAGTTCGACACGCTTTTCGTGAACGCCGGCATCTGCATCGCGAGGGACAACACGCCGATCGACGTGGCGGAAAGCGATTTCGTCGCGTTGATGCTGACGAATGCGCTTAGCCCGATGCGGGTCGTTGAGACGTTCCGCGACCGGGTCTCTCCGCGCGGCGTAATCGCCGTGATGTCCTCGGAGATCGGCAGCATCCAGATGAACAAGGGCAAATGGGAGATGTACAGCGCGAGCAAAGCAGCCCTGAACATGCTCATAAAGTGCTTCGCCGCGCGTCACGAAGGCGACACCCGCGCGCTACTGCTCGTGGCCGCCGGCTGGGTGCGGACGGAGATGGGAGGCGAGGAAGCGACGCTCTCAATCGAGGAGAGCATTCCGAACGTCGTGAAATCCGTGGAAGCACAGGCTGGAAAGGCCGGGCTGCGGTTCATCGACCGCCGCGGCAAGACGGTGCCGTGGTGATCCAGACATTCTGATAAGAGAGGAGATAAGAGATGGAAAAGATACAGACGCAAGGCGTCGCCATTCCGAGACTTGGCTTCGGCACCTTCCGGATGCCGGGCGGCGGTTGCCAGCCCGTCGTCGAGAGTGCGTTGGCTCTGGGATTCCGGCACATCGACACTGCCGCGATGTACGAAAACGAGGACGCGGTTGGCACGGCCATCGCTTCGAGCGGCGTCAAGCGCGAGGACCTCTTCGTGACCACGAAGGTCTGGCACGACCAGTTGGGACGGGGCGCCGTCCGCAAGGCGTTCGATACCAGCCTGTCGAAGCTGAAGCTCGATTACGTCGACATGTACATGGTCCATTGGCCGTCCGCGGACATGAACCTGCCCGCCGTGCTCGAAGAGATGATGACGATCAAGGCGGACGGGGGGACAAGGGCGATCGGCGTGTGCAACTTCAACATGAAGATGATACGCCAGGCCGTCGAGGAGGTCCGCGCTCCGATCGCCGCGCTACAGATCGAGTACCACCCGTTCATGAGCCAGGCGAGGATGCTCGACTACGTCCGCGGCAAGGGCATTCCGCTCACCGCCTACGCCCCGCTTGCCCAGGGCCGGGCCGCGCACGACGAGACGCTCCAGAAGATCGGAGACAAGCACGGCGTCTCGGCGGCCCAGATCGCGATAGCGTGGCTGCTCGATCAGCCGGACGTCATCGCGATCCCGAAGGCGCAGAAGGAGTCGAGCCAGCGTTCGAACCTCGACGCGCTGAAGGTCAAGCTCGACGACGAGGATAGATCGGCGATCGCGGCGCTTCCCAAGGACCAGCGCTACGTCAAGCCGCCATTCGCGCCGGACTGGACAGCCTAAGACACCACTAAACCCATACCCCCGCATAGCTCCGACGCGGTCTCATGGACCCCGAACGGCGACGCTCCGGCAACTCAGGAGAGATCGAAGATGCCTACGACGAACGCGCCTGCGGCTCCGCAAACGAAAAGCAGGAAAGGCGGGAGACTCCCGTCGCGGCTGCTTCTGTGTGGGACCGCGGTCATGATCCTGTTGGCCCAGGCGACGCCCAGCAGCGGTCAGAGCGACCGAAACACGAAGGGAAGCACCGCCATGACGATGAAGGACGACCTGACGCATCGCGAGAAGGACATCCACTGGCCGCAGGGTTTCGACCCTTCCAAGGCCGACCTGTTCTCGCACAACTCGCTGCTCATCCACGCCTCCTGCGAGGAGATCTGGTCGCATATCGTCGACGCGACGACCTGGCCGAGTTGGTATCTCGCCGCATATTACGGCGAACCAGGACTTTTCCATTCAAATCAAGGCCAACGATGCTGCAGCTGTTCTTGCCAAGATCGATTCCGAGCACAGAGATGTCCATCGCTTTTCTCCTCGTGAAAACTGCCACTCTAGCAGCTGCTTCTCAGGAGGGGCGGGCCATCCATAAGGGGGGCCTTGGATCATGGTATCGGCCGCACGAAAGGCGGACGAAACACGAAGCTCCATGCCGTCTGCGACGAGAAGGGCCGCCCCTGCGTGCTGCTCCTGACGCCCGGAAACGTGCACGATTGCAAGGTCGCGTAGCTCTGCATCGGAGCGATGCCACCCTCTGCGGAACTCGTCGCTGACAAGGGGTACGATAGCCAGGCACTGCGGGAATGGCTGGTCGAGCGCGGCACCGAGCCCGTCATTCCACCCCGCAAGAACCGCAAGGTCCAGTACGATTACGACCGCGCGATCTACAAGCAGCGAAACGTCGTCGAACGTATGTTCTGCCGCTTCAAAGATTGGCGACGCATCGCAACCCGCTTCGACCGCAACGTCAAAAACTTCATGGCCGCCATCAGCCTCGCCGCAGTCGTCATCTGGTGGCTGTAGTGAGTCCGGACCCTAGCACTACTTTGGCAGATTTGGCTGAAGGCGGCCTGCGAGCAGCATCTCACAGTGCGTGCATCGTAATGGTGGAGGCCGCACGAAAAGGTCGAGGATGGCTTGTCTGATGGCTGGCATGCTCGG
>JAQGKA010000002.1 GCA_028290355.1 Tardiphaga sp.
GACAAATTAGCCTGGGTGTTTTCTATCGGCTTGTTGCTGCTGATCGTCACCAATGTCGGCTTCCAGTACGGCATCAACGTCTGGAATCGCGCGATCTTTGACGCCATCGAGAAACGCGACGCCGCCACCGTCTGGACCCTGACCGGCATCTTCTTTCCGCTGGCCGTCGGCAGCGTGCTGCTCGGCGTGGCGCAGGTCTATGTGCGCATGGGCATCCAGCGCCGCTGGCGGGCGTGGCTGACCAATTCGGTGGTGTCGCGCTGGCTGACCAGCGGGCGCTACTATCAATTGAATCTGGTCGGCGGCGATCACCAGAATCCGGAATATCGCATTGCCGAGGACCTGCGCGTCGCCACCGATTCGCCGGTGGATTTTGCCGCCGGCGTGATCTCGGCGTTTCTGTCGGCCACCACCTTTATCGTCGTGCTGTGGACCATCGGCGGCGCGCTGACGCTGACGCTCGGCGGCTCCACCGTCACCATCCCCGGCTTCCTCGTCATCGCCGCCGTGCTCTATGCCGGCATCGCCTCAGGCTCGATCACGGTGATCGGCCGCGCCTTCGTGCAGACCTCCGAGGACAAGAACCAGGCCGAGGCGGAATATCGCTACGCGCTGACCCGCGTGCGCGAAAACGGCGAAAGCATCGCGCTGCTCGGCGGCGAGGAGGAAGAACGCGCCGGCATCGACAGGACCTTTGGCAAGGTGCTGAAGCAATGGGCGCGGCTGGCGCATCAGCACATGCGCACCACGCTGGTGTCGCAGGGCTCCAGCCTGATCGCACCTGTCGTGCCTCTTCTGTTGTGTGCGCCAAAATTTCTCGACGGCAGCATGTCGCTGGGGCAGGTGATGCAGGCGGCCTCTGCCTTCACCATCGTGCAGAGCGCGTTTGGCTGGCTGGTCGACAACTATCCCCGCCTCGCCGACTGGAACGCCTGCGCGCGCCGTATCGCCTCGCTGATGATGTCGCTCGATGGTCTCGAGCGCGCCGAACAAGGCGACGGCATTGGACGCATCACGCGCGGAGAGACCACCGGCGAGACCATGCTCAGCCTGCACGATCTTTCGGTAACGCTCGACGACGGCACCGCCGTGGTCGGGGAGGCCGAGGTCGCTATCGAGCCCGGCGAACGCCTGCTGGTGGCCGGCGAATCCGGCACCGGCAAGAGCACGCTGGTGCGCGCCATTGCCGGCCTGTGGCCGTGGGGCGGCGGCAGCGTCAACTTCCATCCCGACCGCCGGCTGTTCATGCTGCCGCAGAAGCCCTACGTGCCGTCGGGCACCCTGCGCCGCGCCGCCGCCTATCCCGCCGCGGCGGAAGACTGGACCGTGGAGGAGATCGGCGAGGCGCTCGACAAGGTCGGGCTCGGCCATCTCAAGGAGAAGATCGAGGAAGACGCGCCATGGGACCAGACGTTGTCCGGCGGCGAGAAGCAGCGGCTCGCTTTCGCGCGCTTGTTTCTGCACAGCCCCGATATCATTGTGCTCGATGAAGCCACGTCCGCGCTCGACGCCAAAAGCCAGGACAAGATGATGGAGCTTTTAACCAAGGAGCTGCCCAACGCGACCGTGGTCAGTGTCGCGCATCGTGCCGAGCTGGAAGCCTTCCATAGCCGCAAGATCGTGCTGGAACGCCGCAAGGGTGGCGCCAAGCTGGTCAGCGACGTCGACCTCATTCCGCGCAAGGGCAAGCGCAAGCTGCTTGGGCGATTCCTGCGGCATCGCACGGCGAAGACGACGTAATTTCATCCATGCCACAAGAACAGTGTCATCCTGAGGTGCCGTCGCTCTTGCGACGGCCTCGAAGGATGCGCCGCACGGCGACATGAGTGAAAACGCTCGCAAGCTCGCTTGCCGGGATGACGCCGAGTGTGGACGACAGCCCGGGATCCACATAGATTTTCCCAACAGACCGCAGGGAGGTTGCGATGATCGATCACATCGGCTTTTCGGTTTCCGATTACGAGCGTGCCAAGGAGTTTTACGTTCGGGCGCTGGCGCCGCTGGGCTACAGCGTGGTGATGGAAGTAACACAGGAGCAATCGGGCTATTTTCCGGCGGCAGGATTCGGCGCCGGCGGCAAACCGGATTTCTGGATCGGCGGCGAAGGCGGACTCAACAAGCCGGTGCACATCGCGATCGTTGCGAAGGATCACGCCATGGTCGATGCGTTCTACCAGGCAGCCATGGCGGCCGGCGGTCGCGACAACGGCGCGCCCGGGATTCGCGCGCATTATCATCCGAACTACTACGGCGCCTTCGTGCTCGACCCCGATGGCCACAACATCGAGGCCGTCTGCCACGCGCCGACGTGAAGCGGTTTACTTCAACGCTGGCAGCACGAAGATCGCGATGTTGGTGAACAGGCCGCCGGCATAGGCGGCCGAACGCAGGCTGGGTCTGTCGACGATATACAGCCACGCATGCGCGAGGCGGAAGGCGATGTAGAGCAGCGCCAGCCCGCTCACGACGGTCGACGAGGCGCCGAAATTCAGCGCGGCGATCACAGCCACCGCGAAAAACGGGAAATTCTCATAAGCGTTCTGATGTGCCGCATAGGCGCGGCGCTTGGCCCCGGCGAGTTGTTCGGCGCCGTCGCGCGGCGTGTTGTTGTCGCGTGACTCCGATTTCGCGTAGCCGACCAGGGCCAGCGGCAGCAGCGCGGCGATCAGAATGCACCAATAGGCGAACGGCATCATATTCTCCCTGAAATCAGCGCCTTGATGCTGGGTTCCCGCGCTTCTGTCAAACCGCTTGTTCCCTCGGAACATCGCGTGCGCCGGGCCGTTATCGCGGCAGCAATGCAGGAGAGAGATATGGCCAATGACACCCGCGATGCCGACCGCGCCTGGGAGCTGATGAAGAAGATCGGCTTTGCCGCGGCGATCACCGGCACGCGTCCCGACATCGGCACCAACCGCAAGGTCGCAATCTAGATGCCAGGTATCGATCCGATCGAGGATCCGCCGATCAAGCCCGGACAGCCGGCCGAGCCGCCGCAGGAAAACCCGCCGGGCAATCCGCGTCCGGAAATTCCAACGCCGGTGCGCGAACCCGATGCGCCGGCGCAGCCCGACGAGTTACCGGGCTATGTGCCGGAGGAGTTGCCGACAGGCCCGGATGTGAATCCGGGGCAGCCGCCGAATCCGACGGCGACAATGTAGCCGTGCTACACCTAAACGATGGCCTGAACACGCAATGAACAAAGCGTGCTCGGGTCATCCGTCTATGCGAAATAAAAACAACGCGGCCTTTGCGGGTCGCCACAATCCGGCCCTACCTGTATCAGTTGATCGTTATGCCGATGTTCGGCCAACAAACTGTTTGTTGAAAATTTTTCCGGGAGACTCCAAGTCATCATGACAAAACTTCGTCTCGTGCTGCTGGCCACGACCGCGCTCAGTGTTACGCAATTCGCAGCACCGGTCTCGCACGCGCTGAATGCGGATGCGTCGATCGTCGTCGCGCAGGCTGCGCCGCCCGCACCCGAGGGCGAGCCCAAGGCTCCACCAAAAGCCCCCCCGAAGGGACCGCCGCCCGGTGCAGCTCCGCCGCGCCCGGCAGCACCTCCCGCTGCTGCGCCTCCGCCACCACCGGCTGCACGACCTGCTGCGCCGCCACCTCCGCCTCCAGCTGCTGCTCCCCCGCCGCGGCCTGCACCGCCGCCTCCGGCAGCTGCTCCGCCGCCGCCACACCCTGCGCCGCCGGCACCGCCTGCGGCTGCACCGCCGCGACCGACTCCGCCACCGCCGGCAGCAGCCCCGCCGCCGCGTCCGACCC
>JAQGKA010000038.1 GCA_028290355.1 Tardiphaga sp.
GGCGACCGCGTCACCAAACTGCCGGAAGGTTTTCGCGCCGTGGCGAAGGCGCCGGGCTCGCCGATCTCGGTGATCGCCGACGATGTCCGCAAGTTCTACGCGATGCAGTTCCACCCCGAAGTGGTGCACACGCCTGACGGCGCCAAGCTGATCCGCAATTTCGTCCGCAAGGTCGCAGGCCTCACCGGCGACTGGACCATGCGCGCGTTCCGCGAGGAAGCGATTGAAAAAATCCGCGCCCAGGTAGGCTCCGGCAAGGTGATCTGCGGCCTGTCCGGCGGCGTCGATTCCGCCGTCGCAGCGGTGCTGATCCACGAGGCGATCGGCGACCAGCTCACTTGCGTGTTCGTCGATCACGGCATGCTGCGCAAGGACGAGGGCAAGACCGTCGTCGACCTGTTCCGGCATCACTACAATATCCCGCTGGTGCATGTGGAGGCCGAGAAGCTGTTCCTCGGCGAACTCGAGGGCGTCACCGATCCCGAGAAGAAGCGCAAGATCATCGGCAAACTGTTCATCGAGGTGTTCGACGCCGAGGCCAAGAAGATCGGCGGCGCGGATTTCCTGGCGCAGGGCACGCTGTATCCCGACGTGATCGAGAGCGTGTCGTTCACCGGCGGCCCGTCGGTGACCATCAAGTCGCATCACAATGTCGGCGGGCTTCCCGATCGCATGAAGATGAAGCTGGTCGAACCCCTGCGCGAACTGTTCAAGGACGAGGTCCGCGTGCTCGGCCGTGAACTCGGCCTGCCTGAAATCTTCGTCGGCCGGCATCCGTTTCCCGGCCCGGGCCTGGCGATCCGCTGCCCCGGCGAGATCACCGCGGAGAAGCTGGAAATCCTGCGCAACGCGGATGCGGTGTACATCGACCAGATCCGCAAGGCCGGCCTGTACGACAAGATCTGGCAGGCCTTCGCCGTGCTGCTGCCGGTCAAGACCGTCGGCGTGATGGGCGACGGCCGCACCTACGAATTCGTCGTCGGCCTTCGCGCGGTGACCTCGACCGACGGCATGACCGCCGACTTCTATCCGTTCGAGATGAAATTCCTCGGCGAAACCGCGACGCGGATCATCAACGAGGTCAAGGGCGTCAACAGGGTGGTGTATGATATCACGTCGAAACCGCCGGGCACGATCGAGTGGGAGTGACGAGGAGTACCGTAGAGTAGTATCAGATAGCAGAGGACACTCGAGCTAATCCTAGGCCATCGATAGCAGTCGATAGATTTGAGGCGACGCGCAGATTTGCCGCTCTGTCGGGCGTCTCCCCGCTCTTCGAACGGCGCCCATACGCCGTCAGGCCCACCCCAACCTTCGCGACTTTGTGGCCTTCAAATATTCGGTCGCGCGCTGCTCGAAGAAGTTAACGCGCGCGACCAGTTCTCGGCGTCGATCACACGGTCGTGGATCGATTACTGCTCCTTCTTGAACAAATCCTGGAAGATGAGCGGGCCCCAGGTGCGGCCGCGTGCGTGCACCAGCGCGCCACCCTCGTTGAGCTTTCCCAGCTTGACGGGTGCGAACCCGAGTTGCTTGGCCAAGGCCGCCACGGGAGCGATCGCGTCCTCGTCGTCACCAGACAGAAAGACGACCCGGTGGCCGCCCTCGACGACCGGATCGGTCGCCAGGGTGGCTGCAATCAGGTGATTGAAGCCTTTCACGAACCTGGCGCCGGGGAACGACTTCGCGACGAAGGCGGAGGACGGGAGGTCGTCCAGTTCTTCAGGGAGGGCTGGAAACGCGTTCATCGCGTCGATGACCGTCTTGCCTTTCCAGCTCGGCAGGGCCTTCGCAACCTCGCGATGCTCCCCGAACGGGACCGCCAGGATGATGGTGTCGGCCTCGAGTGCTTCCCGCAGCGACCTGGCGACGACCGTGGCTCCAATCGCCCGAGCCTGCGGCGCCAACGCCTCAGGCGGCCGGCGGCTCGCGACGGTCACGTCGATGTTTTTACGGGCGAAGGCGTGGGCGAGGGCCTGGCCTATCTTACCGAATCCTACAATTGCGTAGCTCATCATGCTTCTCCGATATTGTGCTGGTATTGTTCCCCGGCCTTCAACGGCGCTGGGTGATCCGTTCGTGTGTGGCGACCTTGATCCCGCCGGTCAGCCACTTCCGGCGATCCGGCGCGAATTCAGATGGCCGAGAAGCCGCCGTCGACAGACAACTCCAGCCCATTCACGAAGCTTGAATCGTCTGAAGCAAGAAACAGCGCGACCGCCGCAATTTCCTCAGGACGACCCATCTTTCCCCGCGGGATCAGGGATTCGAACATTCGCTTCGCTTCTTCAGTGAGAACCTGGTCCTGCATCGGTGTGGCGATCGGCCCCGGGTGCAGCACGTTCACCCGGATATTCCTGCTCTTGAGTTCGTTGAGCCATCCGCGTGCGAATGCGTGCAGCGTCGCCTTGCTCGCCGCATACACGCTATAACCGGGAAAACCTTTGATCGAAGCAACTGACCCGGTCATGAAGATCGATCCGCCATCGTTGAACAGCGGCAACGCCTTCTGAACAGTAAAGAGCGTGCCGCGCGCGTTCAGGCCGAAGGTCGCATCGAAATGCTGCTCGGTAATCTCGCCCAGTGGGACGGCTTCGCCCATGCCGGCGCTCGCGTACAGGACGTCGATCCTGCCCTTTTCCCGCTTGACCGTATCGAACAGGCGGTCAAGGTCGTCGAGATTGGCCGCGTCGCCGCGTACGCCGGTCACGTTCCGGCCGATCAGCTTGACGGCCTCGTCGATCGCCTCCTGCCTCCGGCCCGTGATGAACACATAGGCGCCTTCTTCAACGAACAGCTTGGCGCTCGCCAGCGCCATGCCGCTCGATCCACCCGTGATGACTGCAACCTTACCGTCAAGCTTTCCCATAACTTCTCCTGTCGTGGTGTCGGGACAGCATCTGTCCCCGAGATCCTCGAGATGGGTCTGCCGGCGTCAGGCGTTGAGTGCGGAAGCGCGCACATCGGTGGTGCGAAATCGATCCGGCTGGACGACTGCCGCCAGCCGCAACGATCGGTGTCCGCCGGTCGGAATTGGACCGCGCTCATCGCCATAGGCTATGATGACAGCCCGTATTGCTGCACCATGTTTGGATACGGGCTTGGAAGGCGCACCGCGCGGTGCGAGATTGCACCATGATCGACTGGGACGACGTTCGCTACTTTCTTGCCGTCGCGCGCGGAGGCTCGGTGCGGGCTGCCGCCGAGCGCCTCGGAGTGAATCACGCGACCGTGCTGCGACGCATCGCCCACCTCGAGGAACGCCTCGGGGTTCAGATGTTTGAAAAACTGCCTTCGGGCTACCGCCTGACGGCTGCGGGCGAGGAGGTCCTCGAATTCGCGGACCAGATGGAAGCCTCGTCGCATCAGCTGGAGACGCGCGTCTTCGGCCGCGACCAGAGCGTGCGCGGGCGTCTGCGGGTGACGCTGGCGCCGCCCCTCGCGACACATCTGCTGATGCCGGACTTCGCCGATTTCGCGCGTCTGCATCCGGACATCGAGATGGACATTCTGTCGTTCGGCGAGCTCGCAAATCTGACCAACCGGGAGGCCGACGTCGCGATCCGCGTCGTCTACGACCGCAAAACCTTGCCGCTCAATCTTCACGGCCTGAAGGGACCGGAGCTGTTCGGCGGCGTCTACATGTCCCGCGATCGACTGGCCGCATGGCGTGCGGGCGCGCCTGATCCCATCCGGTGGATCGTCATCAGCATTCATGGAATTCCGGACTGGGCCAACGCGGGTGAGGTCCGCACCACGGGCGTTCCGTTCAGGACCACGGACGCCGGGGCGCAGGTCGTTGCCGTACGGCAAGGGCTCGGGATCACGACACTGCCGTGCTTCGTTGGCGATGCCGACCCCCTGCTGGTGAGGGTGCCGGGCACCGACCTGCACATGTACGGAACGGTTTGGCTTCTTACACAGGGGGAGACACGCAAGACGAAGCGCGTGCGGCTCTTTACTGAGTTCGTATCCGGCAGGCTCGCCGCCTACGCTCCGCTTCTCGCGGGGCTGTCCATATCGCGCGACTGACGCGCGGCAGGTCGCCGGCGACGCTTGCCGTAATCCGGTCGGAAGCCGAGCTGCGATCGCTTGAAGCGGCGTCGTTCAATCCGCGAATGTTGCGCCGGCGATGTTTTCGCTGCCGTTGTGCCTCTCTCTCAATCCATTCGTTACCCGCTTGGTGCGGCTCGAAAGCGCAACTATCCGATAAGGATCGCCGGCGGTTGCGGCCGGGCGGGTGCCAAGCGCCAGATTCATTCGCCCGCCTTTGATGCCGGTGCAGGCGGGACCGGCAGGATAATCTCGGAAGCGACCTTCCAGTCGTCCTCGACCTTGATCCAGTCGATGATCATCAGAAATGGTTTTGGCGTCCCGTCCTGTCCCGCATAGGACACCGTAATGTTCATTGGGGTGTAGGATTCCGCTACATCACGTGTCAGTCCAACGATCTTGAGCTGCGAAAAGTCGGGTGTAAGGACGACCGGTCCCGATGCGGCTATATCGTGCAGCTTCTGGTCGACCGCGTCGTTACCCCAGAATCCTGCCCAGTTGCCTTCGGACGGAATAGCGTTCTTGGCGACCAACAAGGCCGACGGCGATTGCCAGAACATTCCATGTAACGCTTTGAGATCGTGCCGATTGGCCAACTCCATGAGTTTGCTGAATCTCGACCTGATCGTGCTCAAGGTCCGAGCGTCCAGGGGATCTTTATAAGCGGCCGGTGCGGCGGCTGCAGAGCCTGCCGTGAGAGCTGCCGAGACGAGGGTGGCTGCGACAAACATCTTTTGCATCTTCAGTGTCCTGTAGCTTTTGCGGTCTTGGCCGGGTTTGTGCCGTTCGCGGTCCGAGGGTTCGATATTCCTCTGAGCAAGCGTGGGTTGCTCCCGGCACCAAAGCGCCGGGAGCAGGTTCGTTACTTCGCGAGCGCTGCCTTTTCGATGACCTCAGCGACTTCCTTCGCATGGACGACGAGCGACGCGTGGCTGCCGGCGACTTCCGTCGTCTGAGCCTTGATCCTGGCTGCGAACAACTTCTGGGCCTCGGGCGCGAGCACTTTGTCCTTCGTGCTGATGACATAGAACGTCGACTTGTCGTGCCAGGCTGCAATGTCGACGGGAGCCTCGAACGCAACGTGATTCAACGGAAGCTGCGAGTTAGCCAGGTGCGCGGCGATCTCCGGAGGAAGGTCAGCCGCGACGGCCGACGGAAACACCTTGGGGTCGATGTACAGGTTACCCTTTGCGTCGGGATGGATCGCATTGCCGCCTTCGGTCGGCGGGCCGGCTTTGGCCAGCGATGCCAGGGATTCACCGACCTCGGGCGCGAAGGCGGAGACATAGACCAGCGCCGAAACCTTGGGATCGTTGCCGGCTTGCGTGATCACCACCCCACCCCATGAATGGCCGACGAGAACGGTCCTGCCGTCCTGCTTCGCGAGCGCCTGCTTGGTGGCATCAACATCAGCGGCGAGCGAGGTGAGCGGATTCTCCACGAGCGTGACGCTGTAGCCCTTCTTCGCGAGAATATCGGCAACGGGCTGCCAGCTCGTCTGGTCCACGAAAGCGCCGTGCACGAGCACGATATTGTGGACTGCTCCCTTGGGCAGTTCGGCGGAGTGGACGGAGCCGGCCAATGCCGTTCCGGCCAAGAGTACGGTGGCGGCTGAGAGTAGGAGATTTCGCATTGATTGGTTCCTGTTGGAATGTCGGACGAATAAGGTCCGGGGGAATGGACAGGCGTTTCCAGCCAGGTCGCGGTTCTTCCATCCGCCGTTGGCGAAATGGTTGCCGCACGTGACGTCGGCCCGCCGCGACATGACCTAGTCCGCGGGCTTTTCGGACGATAGGGATCAATCGTCCGGATGTTGTGTCCGACCGTCCACCGGACTAACTTCGGCGGCATGGACATCCTCGCCCAAGTGCTCGATCGCGTTCGTCTCGGCGGGACGCTGCTCTTCCACTTCGAGCTCGGCCATCCCTGGAATCTGGAGCTGCCGGCGCGCCCTTACGCCCTGTTTCACTATCTCAGTCGGGGCTCGGCGACCCTCGCGCTCGAACAGGCACAAGAACTCCACATGACCGAGGGCGATTTTGTCGTCATCACACGCGGCGTGCCCCATGCGTTTTATTCGGATCGCCGGGCCAAGCCTTTGCAGATTGTGGACCTTGATCGATCGTCGGCACGTCTTGGCGTCGTTCGTCACGGCGGCCGTGCAAAGCCGCTCTCGACCATGATCTGCGGCAATTTCACCGTGTCGCGGCCCTTGTGCGGCAGCTTGCTGGAAGTACTTCCGCCCGTGCTTCTGCTGAAGCCGACGGCGGACGGTGGTTGGCTCGAAGCAATCCTGCGCCGCATGGTGAGCGAGTCCGCGCTTGAGCGTCCCGGCCAGCGCGTCGCACTCTCACGACTGACGGAAGTGCTCTTTGTCGAGGTGCTCCGAAGCTGGATCGCGTCTCTCAGTCCCGGACAAGGCGGCTGGCTTGGGGCTATATCGGACCCGCATATCGGACCGGCGCTCAAGTTGATCCACGAAAACCCGGAGCGGCCCTGGACCCTTAGCGACCTCGGCCACCGCGTGGGGCTCGGCCGCTCGGTATTTTCGGCCCGCTTCACCAAGCTCGTCGGCCAATCCATGCACCGCTATGTGATCGAACGCCGGATGGCGGAAGCGGCGTTCCTGCTCGAAACCAGCGACGAGCCCATCGCACGGATTGCGAGCCGGGCCGGTTACGAGACAGCGGCGGCATTTTCAAAACTGTTCCATCGACATCACGGCCTGTCACCCGGCCGCTACCGGGCCGCTCAACGCCTTGACGGAGGCCAAAGGCAACCGGCAGTTCCGGAAGTGGAAGTCGCCGATTGACCTCGACCAAGCTGAGGTCCATGCCGTTTTGTCATCATCTCGGGTCTGGGTGGACGCTTTGAAATTACAGCCACTGACGATGACGGTATTTTCTGCGACGATCCGATCGCGTCCCTTTCGGTAGAGACCTCGAAAATCGACCGATCAATCCCGATAGTCGCTGAAACCGAGCAGATTCCGAATCGGCGAAATTCCCCTTTGAATTCAAGAGCGCAAATTTCTGACGGATAGGGGAGACGGTTCGTCATCGTGCGCGGTAAAAATTGGCGCCGTTAGATCAAGGCGTTACGATCGCTCAAAACAATCGATTGGGAGTGAAATGACGCTCCCCTTGCTGCGTGATCTCTTGGCGAAGAACATTGGTTTTGCTTTTCGAGCGTCGAAGGCCTAGTCGCTCCTTCCTACGGTTTCTGCACCGTGCTCCAGATGAAGGGGGCGGTGGGTGATAACAGCACCGTCATGGCGAGCCGTAACAGCGCGTAGTTGGCTTGACGATGTGCAATTACACAGTTATAGGGATGTCCATGACACTTCGTGGTCCCGAACTTTGTTACGCACTCGCAGCCCGCAAGAACGCGCGCCACCTCAGCCGCCTTTACGACAGCCATCTGGCGCCGGCCGGTCTGTCCGTTTCGCAGTTTTCGATCCTGACGCTTCTTGAGGAGCACGGGACGCTCAAGATCTCGGAGTTGGCGGTGATGCTGGTGATGGAACGGACAAGCTTGGTCCGCGCACTGAAACCGCTGCAGGCTGCAGGGTGGGTCGTCGCCGAGCGTCAAAAGAAGGAGCGTTCCTTCAACGTTACGCTGTCGGCGTTGGGATTGAAAAAGGTCGCCAACGCCATGCCGCTCTGGGAAAAGGCGCAAGCTGCCTTCGAAGGCGAGGTAGGACGCAACAACGCCATTCGGCTCCGCAACGACATCCTGAAATTGAATGCAGCATGATTTCGTTTGTCTAATTGTGTGTAATTACACATATGTGCGCCAAGTGCCTTTGAGCCGGGCAGGATGCCGCCTGCGGCGCAAAGCTCCCTTCAAAGAAACCTCAACCGTCCACTCAGGAGACGAATGATGAGCTCACATAAGTTTTTGGTCACCGGTGCGACTGGCGAGACCGGCCGCTCCACAGTCCAACGTCTTCTTGAAGAAGGACATGCAGTTCGCGCGCTGGTCCATAAGGAGGACGAGCGCGCTGAAGCGCTTCGGGGCAAGGGCGCCGAGGTTGTAATCGGTGAACTCCTCGATCACGACGATGCGATCCGGGCAGCAGCCGGCACCAGCGCGGCTTACTTCTGCTATCCCGTTCGCCCGGGGATCATTCCAGCAACGGCGTATTTTGCGGACGCAGCCAAGCGGGCAGGGCTCAAGGTCGTGGTTAACATGTCGCAGATTTCCGCGCGGGAAGATTCCAATAGCCACGCCGCGCGCGATCACTGGATCGCCGAACGCATTTTCGACTGGTCCGGCGTTCCGACAGTTCACCTCCGTCCGACGTTCTTCTCGCAATGGCTGCTGTACCTCTTTGCGCGCACGACGATTGTCGAGCAGGGCGTTATCGACCTGCCGTATGGCGACGGGCGTCACGCGCCAATCGCGGCGGAAGACCAGGCACGGCTGATCGCGGCCATCCTGGCGGAGCCGGCCGCTCATGTCGGCAAGACCTATACCCTTCACGGCGCTACCGAGCTGGATCAGGCGGGAATCGCCGCGGCCATCAGCGAAGTGCTGGGCCGACGGATCAGCTATCGGCCGTTGACCATTCCCCAGTATAGGGAACGTCTCGAGAAGGCCGGCCTGCCCGAGTTTCTGATCCAGCATTTCTGCGCCATCGCCGTCGACTATCAGAACGGCATCTTTTCCGGCGCGGACAGGATCATTGCCGAAGTTACCGGGACGGCGCCGATGACCGTGCAGGATTTCGTGGCTCTGCACCGGGAGGCCTTCACCACCACGAGCGCTGCCGCCTGACGTCCATCGCAGGACCGTAGGGCGGAATGACGGAGCGTATTCCGCCAAATAGAGGTTGGTCGGCGTAATATGCTGCGCACTTGCGCCCTACGATCTCCGTGATGGATTGTCTAAGGTTTTTCGGATAGTTAGAGGCAAGCGGAGACGACACAAATGGCACGGGTGCGCTGTATCACTGAGATGGGCATGGGCGTCGATGTCCACGGCCGCGACGCCACCAAGGCCGCGAGGCGCGCGGTCTCGGACGCGATCCGCCATTCCAGCGTCGGGTTCTTTCGGCTCCTCGGCAAGACGCCGCACGACATGTTCGTCGATGTGACCATCGCGGTGCCCAATCCGGACGCGGTCGACACGTCGGCTGTCGCGAAGGAGCTCCCCTACGGCACCGTGACCGTGACGGCGGTCAAAGGCGGCATGGAAATCCCGGCCGAAAGCGGCGGCGATGCCATCATCATTGCCAACGCGGCGGTGATTGTGAGCCTCGACGACGGCAAATGAATTTTCGCGCGGCAGCGGCGGCTGTCGCGCGCGCACGTCGCGACGCGCATCATCAAAGGTGAAGGCGTCAATCGCGCGATGTGCGACATCGCCAGTCTGCCGCCCGGCATGGTCGAGTGGAAGTGAGACCCAACACATGGATATCTTCGATCGGCTGAAGGCCGCTGCTGCTGACGGTGCAAGCAGAGCGTCCTCGGCGTCGCGTAGGGCTCAAGCGTAGTATAGCGTGCAAACAGGCGGGTCTTCGACGGTCACCCGCTCATGGTGCCTGCACGGGAAAAAGGTGCCTGCCGGTCGACCAAAAAGAGGACCAGGTCAGCCTCCCGGCTCGCCGTCACTTCAAGCGCGGTTTGGTCGGCGCTGATCGTTAACGCCGTATGCGTTTCGGCTTGTTGGTCTCCCACCGAGACCTTGCCGCGGAAGACATACAGCCAGCGATCGAACCCCGGGACCGTCGGCAGATCGATGCTTCGAGCCGCCGATAGCTGCGTATCGTAGAGGTAAATGGCTTGGCGAACGAAACTCGGCGCCGTCGAACCAATCGGTCCAGTCAGAAGCCGCCACCGATCAATTCTCGCAGCCTCGTCCAGGCTGACGAACTGGACGCCTGGCTCCATACTCGCAGCTTTGGGCCGCACGAAGATCTGCAGCATTTCGATCGGTTCGTCGCCGATCACCGCCTCTTCGTGGGAGAAGCCGCGACCTGCGTTCATCACCATCAACCGATCGGGCGAGATGACCTCGCTTCGACCTGCTGAGTCGGTGTGCTGCATGCGGCCCGAGCGCATATAGCTGATGATCTCATCGTTACGATGCTCGTGCATCTTGACGATGAGGCCGGGTTGCAGTCGGGCGTGGTCGATAAGGCCAAGCCCGCCGAAGCCTGCATCATCCGTGCGTCCCAGCGCGAGGCCAGGCCGGATGCGGCGGAGTTGGAACGGGCCTTGCGCCCGTACCAGATGGGTATCCGGCGCGACCACGCCCAGCGCCTCAATGGCGTTTGCCTCTACGGTCATGCTCTTTGCTCCTTGCTTCGTGCGGGCTTGATGTCGGTTACGGCTGGATGGGCGGAAGCACGTCGGTGAACAGCAACTGGATGAGCTGTTGGCCCTGCGGTGTGCCCCAGTTCTGGGCGAGTTCTGCGATCATGGTGTTGGTTGCGGTCAGAACGACGCCGGCGTCCTGCATGCGGCGGCGCGCCATGTCCTCGGAAAGTTCGAACGGCGATCCCGAAGCGTCCATGACGGCCTGCACGTTATAGCCTTCGCCAACCGCGTCGATCGCCGGGAAGACGAGGCAGACGTCGGTCGTCACGCCGGCCATGATCAGATTCTTCCGCCCCGTCGCCTCGACCGCCGCCTTGAAGTTGGCGTCGGTCCACGCGTTGACGATGCCCTCGCGCTTGACGCGCTTCTTGAAAGCGTCGGGCAGGATCTGCTGCAGTTCCGGCAGCAACGGTCCCTGCAGCCGGTCTTCCTGACTGGAGGTGAGCACAGTCGGGATACCCAGGATGCCGGCAGCTTTCGCCAGCGCCAGCGACATGCGCTTGGCCTGCTTGACGTCGATGTTCTTGATCAGTTGCATCGTGCCGACCTGATGATCGATCAGCAGAAGCGCCGAGTTCTCTGGGGTGAATGTCGCGGTCATGATGTGATCTCCTTGGCTCGACAAGAGCGTCATCGCTCGCCAATGAATTTAAATATGGAACGAATAAAGGGGCATGCTTGAAAAATGCCCACATTACGTTCCATAAATGGAACATGAAAACGTTTGGAGATTTCGACGGCCTCGCGCTGTTCGTTCGCATCGTTCAGGCTGGCGGGCTCGCGGCGGCCGAACGTGCGACGGGCATCCCCAAGGCCACGCTCTCGCGCCGGCTATCGGCGCTGGAAGAAGCCTTAAATGTTCGGCTGGCGCGGCGGACGAAGAAGGGCGTCGTACTGACCGAGCAGGGGCAGCAACTCTTCGACCGAAGCCGGGCCGCGTTCATGCTCGCCGAAGAAGCCATCGCTGAGGTTCAAGATGAGCGAGTGGCCCTATCAGGGACAGTTCGTCTGTCGCTGCCGCCCGACATCGCCACCGCGGTTCTTGCCCCGGCCTTAATCCGGTTCAAGACCCGATATCCCGGCGTCATGATCGAGATGACGCTTGCGGATCGGAGGGTGTCGCTCATCGAGGAAGGATACGATCTCGTGGTCCGCATGGGATCGGTCGCGGATTCCGGACTCATGTTCAGGAAGATCGCGACCTTGCCGCGGACGCTGGTCACTAGCCCCGTTTTTCTGGCCGCACATTCCGATCTGAAGGAGCCGCAGGACCTGAAGGACCTTCCTGCGCTTGCGATCCGGCGCGATCTGGTCGAATGGTATCTAACGAACCGCGACGGCGTGATAATGACGGTGAGTCCCAAGATTGGCTTTGCGGCAAACCGACAGACCATTCTGGTCGATGCCGCGATCGCAGGCCTTGGCATCGCGAACTTGCCCACGTTCATGATTGAGAACGCGCTGCAAACCGGCACGCTTGTCCGCGCGCTGCCTGACTGGGAACCGTCACCCGTCGAGATGACTGCGCTTTGGCAAAAGGACAGGATTACCGGGCGTTTGATAAAGGCAATCGTGGCTGAATTTGAGCACGCGCTGGATAAGCCATAAGCGCTGCAGGCCGGCGCAATACGCCGCGCACCTGACCCGGAGAACCGAGTTCACGTCGGCCGCTGCCAGGTCGCGGTCAAAGCACCTTCAAAAAACCGGTGGTCAGTTCTGGGGCGTCAACAGAATGCGACCTGTCACACCACGCCCCTCGAGAAGCGCATGCGCCCGTGCCGCGTCGGCCAGTGGCAGGATCGTGCGAGGCGGCGGTCGGAGCGTGCCGGCGACGAGCCAGCTTGCGAGCGCCGCGATGCCGTCGCGAAGCGTCGGACCATCGAGGTTCTCGGAAGAATAGCCTGTCAGCGTCACCGGTCGGATCAATTGCCAGGCGTCGAACTGAACGTTGCCGCCAGCCACCGCGCCAACCAGGGAGAGAACGCCACCGGGCCGCAACGCCTCCACGCATGGCGCAAACAGATATCCACCGACGGCATCGATGACACCGTCGAAGCTCGCGGGTTCCAACACGGGCGCGCGGCCCCTGGGACACACGACCACCATGTCGGCACCGAACGATCGAACAGCTTCTTCCTGTTCGGGACGCGAAATCACGCCGGCAACGACGGCGCCTTGCGCCCTCGCGATCGCCACCGCGGCCGAGCCGATGCCGCCGGCCGCTCCCGTGACAAGTATCCGCTTGTTCGTCAGTGGACCGATCCGGCGCAGGCCTTCATAGGCGGTGATCCCGACCAGCCCGAGCGCAGCCATGTCGTAGGGATCGAGTCCGGCAGGTAACCGCGCGACCGCGGCGGCTGCGACATCGACATAATCAGCGTAGCCTCCAGGACGATCCGCGCGGACGCCGCCGAGGCCCTGCATCATCGTGATCACCCGATCGCCCCGATGAAAATTGCGGACGTCCGCACCGACGGTCTCGATCTCGCCGACGACCTCGACACCGGGAATGTAGGGAAACGGGTTGGCGCTCCTGATGGGCCAGTTCCCCGCGCGAATCTCCAAGTCTGTATGATTGACCGCGGAGGCGATGCTGCGAATACGCACGTCGTCGGCCTTGAGCGCGGGCAGGGGCGCCTGGGTGTAGGTCAACACGTCAGGCGAACCGTATTCCCGCATCAGGATGGCATTTGCTCCGACCGTCATGGCGCTCAAAACAAACCCTCTCGATATGACCGTGTGCGACTTGGCATACCGCTAACGCCGCAGCGCGCCAATCAACAACAGGATACGACCCGCGCCGAGCCACGCGCGCCCACCGATGGTCGAGGCGCTGAAGTCACGACAATCAATTAGTGTTGACTAATGAAATAGTGCATGCTAATTGATTGGCTATGACCCAAGCCGCCGCCATCAACGCCGTCATGCGCACACTCGCCGATCCCACGCGGCGCGCCGTGTTCGAGCGGATCGTGACGTCCGACGAGATCACCGTGGCCGAACTGACGCGGGGGAGCGGGGTGACGCAGGGCGCCATCTCCCAGCACCTCAAGTCCCTGAAGCTGGCTGGCCTCGTCGCGGAACGCCCCGAAGGCCGTAACGTTTTCTATCGCGCCGAACCTGAGGGTCTCGCGCCGCTTGTCGACTGGATGAGCCACTACGGCGTGTTCTGGCGCGAGCGCTTCGCCAACCTCCGAACCCTTTTGAAGGAAATCGATCCATGACCGACGTCTCGTTGAAGTCCGACACGCAGGAGATTGTGGTCGACGAGGTCTTTCCGCATGCGCCGGAGACAATCTGGAAAGCGCTGACATCGGGCGACCTGATCGCGCGCTGGCTGATGGCGCCGACAGGCTTCGCGCCCGTGGCGGGCACGCACTTCACGTTCAAGACGACGCCGGCGGGCGCGTGGGACGGTCTCATTCGCTGCCAGGTGCTGGAGGTGATTCCGAACGAACGCTTCGTCTATGCCTGGACGGGCGGAGACGATGGCAACGTCGGCTACGGCGCGCGGCTGGAGACGGTCGTCACGTTCACCTTGTTGAGGGTCGAGAACGGCACGCGGGTTCGCCTTGTCCACTCCGGCTTCGTGCTGCCGAAGAACGAGACTGCGTTCAAGAACATGAGCGACGGCTGGAAGAAGGTTGTCCGAAACCTCGAGACCATCGCTGCGGAACAAGATTCCTCGAAAAAGCTGCACTGACGCGCGTCGAAGATCTGATCGCATCGGACGTTGGCGCGGGAGCCATCACCGGAAAGAGACAGGCATCTCAACAAGCAGGAGGTCAACCATGCAGCATCAAGTCGTTTCGCGCGATGAGTGGGAGGCTGCGCGCGAACAGCTTCTCATCAAGGAGAAGGCCCAGACGCGGGCCCGTGACGCGTTGGCCGCCGAGCGCCGACGGATGCCGTGGATGGCCGTGGAAAAGGCGTATGTGTTCGACGGGCCCGAGGGTAAAGCGAGCCTGCTCGACCTGTTCGCGGGCCGCCGTCAGTTGATCATTTACCGCGCCTTCTTCGAACCCGGCGTGCACGGCTGGCCGGAACATGCCTGCATTGGCTGTTCCCTGGGGGCCGACCAGGTCGCCAACCTCGCCCATTTGAACGCCCGCGACACGACCCTCGTGTATGCTTCGCGTGCACCGCAGGCCGATATTGCGCGCCTGAAGGCGCGAATGGGCTGGGAAATGCCCTGGTACACCATCACTGATAGCTTCGACGCCGACTTCGGAGTGAATGAATGGCACGGCCACAACGCCTTCATTCGCGACGGCGAGCGCGTATGTCGCACCTACTTCATCAACAGCCGCGGCGACGAGGCGATGGGCACCACCTGGAGCTACCTCGACATGACGGCCCTCGGGCGTCAGGAGGCGTGGGAGGACTCTCCCGAGGGCACCCCGCAGAGCCGACCGTACAAGTGGTGGAACTGGAACGACAGTTATGTCCCCGGCGCCGCGCCCGACCCGGAGTGGATCGCGGTGTCGGACGCCGGAGAGGAAGCGTTCCGGAACTCCGACGCCCGCGCGAAGACATAAGCGAGGCCTGTTCAGGCGCATCCGATGACGGGCCGGTTCGCCGGAACGCGGGTGCGCTCCGGGCAGCCGAGCCTTGCGGCGGCACCGACTTTCGCAATCATGGCGCTGGTGACGGGCGTTCTTGGTGAAAGCGCACCAGCGATACTCTGCTCGCCTGATGCATCACCTTTGGGCGGAATGGCCTCAATGTATTTGCTGATGAGTGCCTTCCACGCGGCGCCCTGGTTGAAGCTCATCTCTAGTTAGCGAAGCTCGCCGTAACCCGCGCGTCACCCCCGCGACAGCTTCTCGAAGCGCTTGACCAGCCGCTCGCGCTTGAGGCGCGACAGCCGCTGGATCCAGAACAGGCCATTGAGCTGATCGATTTCATGCTGGTGGCACACGGCGCGCAGGCCCGTGGATTCCTCGGTCTGCAAATTGCCGTCGACGTCGCAATAACTGATCCGGACGCGCGCATGACGCTGGATGTCGTCATTGACCCCGGGCATCGAGACGCTGCCTTCCTGATGCGCGATCATCTCGGGTGACGCCCAGGTGATCTCCGGATTGACATAGGTCCGCGCACCAACGATGGGGTCGAGGTCGAGCACCACCAGCCGCAGGGAGACACCGATATGCGGCGCGGTGATCCCGATCCCCGGCGCGGCGTGCATGGTATCCTTGAGATCTTCAGTCAGTTCGCGCAGCGCGTCGTCAAACACGATCACGGGCTCTGCCGGCAGCGCCAGGCGAGGGTCGGGAGAACGGACAATCGGGCGGATGGTCATGATCTGTTTCCGTCCTCCTGATATGACATCATTTCGGCGAATCGAAGCCGGCTTGAGCAGACCTCGATCTCGGAAGAAGTCTAATTAGGCGCTCAAAGAGCCGATAGTAGGCGATAGATGGTTTGCGGGAATCGGGCGAAATTCCATAGACACTCCGACCCGATCGTCGTCCAATTTTATAAGCAGGGCTCATGAAACTTGTATCGCTGGCTATCGGCCTTCTGACCGCAAATATTCTGGCCGCGACGGCCCAAGCGGCTGATGTCGTCCGCATCACCCCGCTTGGCAGCCATGACGGGGAGTTTTGTGCGTTCGATCGCGCCATGGTCTTTGAAGATCCCGATGGAACGCGCATTCTCTATGATGCGGGGCGCACGGTGCGGGGGCCGGACGACCCGCGGCTCGGCAAGATCGATGTCGTGCTGCTAAGCCACGCCCATGCCGATCATCTCGGCGAAGCCATCCAGCCTGCTGCCAATGCCGGCACCTGCGCCGCTCCCGACATCTCCGTGAATGTCTCGCCGAGATCAAACACCGTGAACATCGTCGTCGCGAAAAAGGCCAGGTTCCTGGTCGGTGGCGAAATGGGTTCTTTCTTCGCGAAGAAGGTGGCGGCCGCGGGTGGCGAGGCCTCACAGGTCCTGCTGCTGCGCTTCGGGGCATCGCGCAAGGTCGGCGGGGTGACCTTTGCAACCGTACCGGCGGCGCACACCAACGGACTTGATCCAGTGTTCCTCGAAGGTGGTTACGCGAAGGAGTTGAAGGACAACGGTTTGACCGCGTATCTCGGTCCGCCCAACGGCTATGTCCTGACCTTCTCGAACGGCCTGGTCGTGTACCTGTCGGGAGACACCGGCGTCATCGCCGATCAAAAAACCATCGTTCACGATTATTACAAGCCCAAGCTGGCCGTGATGAATATTGGCGATGTGTATACGGCCGGCCCCAGGGAGGCGGCCTCGGCGATCGATACCCTTATCGAACCTCGCGAAGTCATCGCCTCCCATGCCAACGAGGCCGCGACGAAGGATGGCAAAATCATTCCCGGCACCAAGACGGAAATGTTCGCGAAAGCAACGAAAGCGACCGTGCGTGTTTCCTTGAGTGGAAAGACCCTGGCATTCGACGCTGGCGGCTCATGTGTGAGCGGCTGCGAGTAGAGTCACACCCGGCGAGGCTGCGTGCCTGACGAATCCCTTGTAGGCGCGCCGGCTTCCACGATCATTGCCATAACGCTGTGTCCGGCTCAGCTCCAGCCGATCCGAGTGGCGAAGGAAAACGCGAATGAAGTTGCGGTCCATAAAATGCATGACGTTCGCGCTGCTTGTCTGCTGCGCAGGGCTCGGCGCTTCAACCGGCGCCGATGCCGCCGAGCCGATCCGCATCGGCGCGGTCCTGTCGTTTTCCGGTGGCGTCGAGCTATACGGCCAGCAGGCCAAGCTCGGGCTTGACCTGGCTGTCAAGGACATCAACGCGGCGGGCGGAATCCTCGGCAGGCCTGTCGAGGTCATCTATGCCGACGACAAGACCAGGCCGGGATCCGCTGCGACCGCCATGCAGTCGTTGATCGAAAGTGGCGTTCTGGCGGTTGTCGGCCCCATCACCTCGCAAAACTTCAACGCGATCACGCCGGTGGCCGAGAGCCTGAAAACGCCGCTGCTCTACGCCACGAACTACGAAGGCGGCAAATGCAGCCGATATGTTTTCTCGTTCAGCACGGTCCCGAACCAGGAACTGGGCCAGTTGCTGCCCTACATGAACCAGACCTTCGGCAACACCTATTTCCTGCTGGGAGCCGACCGGGTCTGGCCGCACCAGATGTTCGGAATCGCGCAGCCCCTTATTGAAAAGCTCGGCGGCAAGGTCGTCGGCACGCAGTACACGTTGGGGACTGAGAAGGATTTCACCCCGCTCATCGCGCAGGTGTCGGCGTCCAAGGCAAAGGTGCTGCTGTTCGCGCTGAAAGGCGATGGCATGGATTTCATCCGGCAGGCCGACGACCAGGGA
This sequence comes from Tardiphaga sp., assembly GCA_028290355.1. Classification (GTDB taxonomy): domain Bacteria; phylum Pseudomonadota; class Alphaproteobacteria; order Rhizobiales; family Xanthobacteraceae; genus Tardiphaga. The sequence continues at coordinate 17,689 of JAQGKA010000038.1, forward strand.
TTGTTCAAGGACACCACCGTCGCATTCCTGGGATTGTCGGAGGTTGATCTCGGCATTTTCCGCGGCAAAGGCCAGAACATGGTCACGGTGGTGCCTTCGGTCGCGACGAGCGACGACCCCTCCGTCAAGGCGTTCGTCGCCAAGGTCCGGGCCGAAGCCGGAGCCGACGCCGTGGTGTCGAACTATGTCATGACACACTACAACACGCTGATCGCGCTCAAGGCGGCTATCGAGAAGGCCGGCAAGGTCGATAAGGAGGCCGTAATCGACGCCCTGGCGGGGCTCGTCATCCCATCGCCGACAGGGCCTGTGACCATCGACCAGAACCACTACACGACGATGAACATGTTCATCGCCAAGACCCAGGGGCGCGACCTCGTCACGGTCCGCGCGCTGGGCGAGATTGCGCCACAGCCGGGATGCAAATTGGCTGATCGCTAATCGCGGTGGGCATGTGAGGAAAGACCGTCACGCAAAGGCGGAACATGTGACGGTCTTTTTCGAGCGTCGAGAACTTGGCGGCGCCGCTCATACACATGCTTGCTCCCACGCTCCGAAAATTCAGGCGCAATGTAGCAGTATGAGGGTTCCAATATTCTACTTGAAGTAGAGCGGAGTGATTTTGCAGGATTTGCAGGATTTGCAGTGATGCCGAGTTCGTCGCCGGCGCCCACGTTCGCCATCGCGACCGATGGACTACTCCGTCAAGATCTTGAGCTTGGTTTCGCCCGCATAGCCGTAGACTTCGTGCAGGATCGTCAGGAGCTCGCTGGCGATGGTGGCGTCGTTGAATTTCTCGACGGGATAGTTTTTCCAGTAGTTTGGCGCGCGGCCGGGATCGGCGTAGCCCGCGCGGTGCAGCCGTGCCACCCGTTCAGGCGTGAGGATCGTTGCCAGCGGCGCCCAGCTTTCCGCCGATTGCGCTTCGCAGTAGATCGCCGAGGGGGGCGTTTCCGGCGTGCACTGGACGTAGCCGATGCCGGCGTTGAAGCTGGCGTAGACGCGGCGCGTGGCGTTGATGCGCAGTCGCTGGATTTCGGCCGTGACGGTCGCGCCATAGAGCGCGATCAGCTCCGTGGATGACGCCGCTGTCTGCGGCGTGTCGGCAGGTGGCGCGTAAGAGCAGGTGCGCACCGATGTCAGCCGCATCGCCGGTGTATCATTCACGCTTCCGGCAAGATTTTGTGAGGGGCCGGCACGCGGCGGGCAAGGCGTGTCGGCGACCCATTTGGTCTGGATCTCCAGGCCTGCGGCGTCTGCGTCGTAAACCTCCGTCAATGTGCGCAGGATTTGTTCCGAGGCGCGGCCCGTCGGCATGTCCGCCGGAAACGTCCGCACGTGGTTGCCGAAGCTGGGGTCGAGAACCCAGCCTTGCGCGGCGAGGCGGCTCAGCCGGTCACCGGCCAGCACGTTCCGCAACGAGGGCTGCATCGACGTTCCCGCCGCCTCGCAGCGCAGTTCGCGCTCCGGCATGCGCCGGCACTGTACGTATTTGTTGCCGTCGCACCAAATCCGAACAGGGCGATCAACAGGGCCGCCCGCGGTGGAAATCCAAACTCCCTCATACGCCGCTCCCGAAACGCCACGACCTCGAATGGGTGTGGCGATCGCGTCAGGGTCGCCACGGCTCATGCTGCGCGCGCCGACTGCTCGGTCTCTTGCCGTCGCGGGCATGGATAAGAACATAATAGGAACTCAATGCGATCCAGAAGTCAACTTTAAGTTGATTGAAGGCAGGTCGCTCCCCGAGGGGCGGTCATGCTTGCAGTCATGAGAGCAACGCGTGCGAGGGTTTCCGCTTGATCAAGTCACAGAGTTTGTTCATGATATGTTCTATCGCGGGCGTCGAGGGCTGCAATAAGAGTGGTGAGTAACAGGCCATGGGCAACGGCTTCGTACAGCGACATCATCCAGCACGTTCCTATATTGAGCAATCAGATCGGCTGTTTTTAGCAGCTGTTCCGGACGTTGGTACGACCTCACGAATCTACGAACTTGCGGGCATTCTCAGACGTGCGCATAAATTCAAAGGGGATCTTATCAAGCCAGAACATCTTCACATCTCGCTATTCTTTCTAGGCAGTTGGGATGATGGCTTGCCAGAAATGATCATCACAAAGTTCATCAGGCTGCGGATGAACTGAAATCGTTGGCATTCGAAGTCACTTTAGACCGCACAATGAGTTTTTCGGGCCAGCCCGAAAACCGTCCATTCGTTCTGGTTGGAGATAGTGGTGTCGGCCAGCTAAAAGTATTTCGCAAGGCGTTAGGCGTTGCGATGACAAGAAACGACCTTCGGCGTTGGGTGCACACGAATTTCACACCGCACGTCACACTTCTGTATGACGAGCGTGGCGTCGATGAGCAGCCAATTGAACCCATCTCATGGCGGGTGGGTGAGTTTGTGCTTATCCGCAGCCTGTATGGGCAGACGAAACACATTCATCTCGCCCGCTGGCAGCTGCTTGGCTAACCTCGTGCTACCCAGCTCTCAAGCCCCGCGTTTCAGCAACTCATAAACCACCGGATTGTCGGCGCAGGCGCCGAAGCCGCATTCCAGCAGGGCAGACACAACGTTCAGCGCGGTGAAGGCGATCACCAGCAAGACCGCGGCGTGCGCAAAGACGCCGGTCGCGATTTGCGGCGCCTTGTCGTCTCGTTCGAACTGGCGGTCGAACAGCAGCATCGCCGACAACAACACGATCGCCGCGACAAAACCGATCAAGGCCCAAGTGTAGTAATGATAGCCGGACAATGCGGTGCCGTAGCCGGGATCGCCGGGCAGGATGTGGAGCAGGATCTGCCGCGTGGAAACAACGGCACCGACGATGGCCGCGAGCAGCGACAGCGCGTAGTGGCTGGGACGCGGGCCGAAGCGAATGTTCAGGATCGGGCCTATGGCCAAGAGCGCGAACATCACGCGCTGCAGCAGGCAGAGCGGGCAGGGCAGTTCATGTAGCAGCAACTGCGCCGCAAAGGCGGCTGCGAGCAGCAGTGCCACGGCATAGAGGCTGAGGGCATTGAGCGTGATGGCGCGGGCGGGAGTCATCGGCCCCTTTCAAAACGACAGCTTCAGCGTATCGGTCGCATGGTGCAGATAGGTGGCGACGCAGGCGATCAGCACGGCGGCGAACAGCGGCAGCGCGAGCGAACGCGAGCCGCGCCAGGCCACGAGCATGACGATGGCGATGGCCAGAAACAACGCGGTGAATTCCATGGTCGCTCCCTGCAACGAGGTCGCCATGGTCTACGACAGATTCGCCGTTCGCGCTGTCTCGTTCGGAGCAGTGGTGGACAGGTATCAGCGCCGGCCAGGGAGATGGCAACAGAAAGGCGCGGCGCCTCACTCGCCAAGCGCCGCGCCTTGATCTTTTCAAGCTGGTGCGATCGATCCCGCCTTACCCCGCAAAATTCGCCGCGATGCGCTGCTGCAGATAGTCATGCGCCGAGATCGGCGCATAGGCCTTGCCGGGGCCCTGGATGATGGCGTCCTTGTTGGCCTGGCAGAAGAACGGCAGCGAGTAGCGCGGGCCGAGATATTCGTCGGGGCGGGGCATGCGGACGCGGTGCAGCGTCGAGAGCAGTTTGTCGTCGCTCCAGCGCCGCAGCATGTCGCCGATGTTGCAGGTGATGACGCCGGGCAGCGGCTCGACTTCGGTCCATTCCAGTTCGGCGGATTCCTTGCCGGGGCAGAGCTGCAGGCCGCCCTGGCCGGTGCGCTGGTGCAGCAGCGTCAGGCAATCAAAGTCGGTGTGAGCGCCGGCGCGCCAGCCGGCATAGTCCTCGGGCTTGGCGTCGGTCATCGGCAGATAATGCAGCAGCCGCAGCGTGCTCTGATATTCCGCGGACTGCGGATCGTGGGCCTCGGTGAAGAAGTCCGGCTTGAAGCCGAGTTTCAGCGCAAAGCACGACAGCACCTTCATGCCGACCGCCCAGTTGGCGCGTTCGAAAGCCAGCATCGCCGCCTTGAAGCCGGGCAGCTGGTCGCCGTCGGGCCAGAGTTTTGCCATGCGTGGCAATGTGATCTGGTAGGATTCCTTCTGGTCGGCGGTGCCGGTGGAGGGCCGGACCTGGCTCTTGTATTCCCAGCCGGCATTGGTGCCCTTGCCGAGCGGGTAGTGTGCCTTGGTCTCGTTCGGCAGCGCGAAGAAGCGCGCGGTCATCTCGAACGCTTCGTCGACCTGTTCCTGCGGAATGCCATGGTTGATCAGCTGGAAGAAACCGATCTCGGTGGAGGCGTTCCAGAGCTGGTCGGCGATCTCCTGCTTGCGGGCCTCGAAATTATGCAGGTCGATGCGCGGCACGTCGCGGTGCTTGGTGCCGCCGACGCCGCCGAAGGTCTTTTCCTGGTTGAGTTCGGCGAGGGCGTAAGCGGCGTTGCTTGAGGTCGTCATATCAGTCTCCATCGTTTTATGCGGCGATCGCCGCAGGTGTGAGGAGCAATGACCCGCATGACAGGGCAGTGGATCGCCCGGTCATGTTGACTGCTTCTACTCCGGTGACGGACGCAACGGCGGCATGCCGCTGCGCTGGACGTGCAGAGAGGCGGTCGAGTCCGGACTCACGCGTCCGGTTTCGGCTCGTTACGGCATGATCGTCATGTGGTGAGATGAGAGAGCAAATTTGCACGCTGCCGGCTCCGGAACGAAACGTTCGATCTCTGCCGAGCAATGTCCCGAACCACCAAGTGGTCCTGACCGCTTCTACTCACGTGCAGTTCAACAAAAGTGCGCGCGACAGGCAAGCCCATAGGATGAGCAACGCGCTGAAAAGCCCGTCAGTCTCTCTTAGCTGCGGCGGCATTCGTGTTGCCAATGAAATGGGTCACGGCGTCCTGGAAAGCGCGGACCTCGCGATTGAGGTTCATCAGCCGCTCGACCGACATGCCGGCCGCGACGAACAGCGTCTCGCCGAGGCAGCGGGCCTCTTTCCGCAGCGCTGTCCCCTTGGCGGTCAGGCTGACTACGACCTGACGCTCATCGTCGGGATTACGCTTGCGTTCGACGAAGCCTGCCTGTTCCAGCCGTTTGACCAGCGGTGTCACCGTGCTCGACTCCAGCGCTAGCCGCTCCGCAATACCGCCGACACTCTGCGCGCCGCGTTCCCACAACGTGCTGAGCACCAGATATTGCGGATAGGTGATCCCGAGCGCGTCGAGCAGCGGCTTATAGGCGCGACCGATCG
>JAQGKA010000045.1 GCA_028290355.1 Tardiphaga sp.
GCGCCGGTCGGCCCGCACAGCGGCGTGCAGACGCTGGTCCGGATCAGCAAAACGGCCGGGGGATTCGACCGCAAGGAGCTGGTCGACGTCCGCTTCGTCCCGGCGCTGAAGGGCATCGCGCGCGAACTGTGAAAAAAGTTCGTGATCGGCTGTCACGCCTTGGTCGCAAGGTTAAAGGGTTGGTAACGGAGACGGTGTTTACTCAATTCAGTAATCTGTTGTTGCGTATGAGTGAGTAACCAATGTCCAGCGTTGTCGAGTTGCTTTGCTCGCGCCGCGCACCGCATGTCGCGGTGCTGGCGCTGATGTCCATCGGCTTTGCCGGCTGCAGTGCCGACATGTCGACACGCCTTTCGCAAAATTCCGGTCCCGCCCAGTCATCCAGCCAGTTCGGCTGGCAGCGCGAGACCACCGGCTCGGTGCCGCAGGCCGCCCCTTCGGCGCCGGTCGAGCGCCGTGAATTGCCGCAGTACCAGCGCCCGGCCTATCAGCCGCAGCCGACCTATCAATCCTCGGCCCTGCCGCCGCCGATTTCGGCGCCGCAGTCCTATCCGACCGGCCGCACCGCCTCTGCCGCTCCGGTATCGGGAGGCGGACGCGGGCTGGGCTCCTATACCCCGCCGACGCAGCCGCCGATCGAGAGCACCGGCACCGTGGCGCCGCGTTCGGTTGCCGCGACCAACGGTCTGGCCCGCGATGGCGGCACCACGATCATCGTCGGCACCAGCGACACGCTCGACGGTCTGGCGCGCCGCTACAACGTGTCGTCGGCCGCGATCCTGCAGGCCAACGGCTACAAGGGCCCGCGCGCGCTGTCGCCCGGCCAGCAGCTGATCATTCCGCGCCAGACCGCCGCGATTTCCGCGCCGGCACTGGCCGCCCCGGCAAGCAAGCCGGCGGCATCTGCGCCTGCCGCCGGTCCGGCTTCGGTGCACTTCGTCAACAGCGGCGAAACCCTGATGAGCATTTCGCGTCGCCATCATGTGACGGTGGCCGAACTTGCCCGCGCCAACGGCTTGCCCAGCAATGCCAAGCTGAAGGTCGGCAGCAAGATCACCGTGCCGGGCGCCCGCACCGCGGCCGCTGCGGCGCCGCTCGCGGCTCCGGCTGGTGTTGTTGTCGCCGCTGCGCCCGTTGCAGCTCCGCTCGCCGCTCCCGCGACCAAGGTCGCGTCCGCCGAACCGGTGCAGAAGGCCCGTCTCGCCAGCGCGACCACGACGCCGGAAGAAATTACGCCGGAAGCGCCGACCAAGGCCGCAGATGCGACCGGCGCTTTGCCGACGTTCCGCTGGCCGGTGCGCGGCCGCGTGGTCACCGGCTACGGCGCCAAGACCAACGGCAAGTCCAATGACGGCATCAACGTCGCGGTGCCCGAGGGTACGCCGATCAAGGCCGCGGAAGATGGCGTCGTCGCCTATTCCGGCAACGAGCTGAAGGGCTACGGCAACCTGGTTCTGGTTCGGCACTCCAACGGCTACGTCACCGCATATGCCCATGCGAGTGAACTGATGGTGAAGCGCGGAGAAACCATCAAGCGCGGCCAGGTCATCGCCAAGTCCGGCCAGTCCGGCGAAGTGGGATCGCCGCAACTGCACTTCGAGATCCGCAAGGGCTCGTCGCCGGTCGATCCGCTGCAGTTCCTCAACGGCGCGTAAGCGTCCGCGAAGTACACTCCAATGCAAAATGCCCGGCTTACGCCGGGCATTTTTGTTTGGTGCTTTCGAAATGGCGTGCGAAGCAGCGGCACCATTCTTGACTGTTATCGCCCGGCTTGACCGGCGACCCAGTATTCCGTGGCGCCTGTGGTGAACAGCGGCCGCGCCGGTTACTGGGTCACCCGCTTTCGCGGGTGATGACAACCGAGTTTGTGGTGCGCGCTGCCGTTACTTCCCCGCCAGCCTCACACCAAGCCGCCCTGCCAGCTCCTGCGTGAACTGCCACGCGACACGGCCGGAGCGGGAGCCTCGCGTGGTCGACCATTCCAGCGCCTCGCGCTCCAGTTCGGCATCGTCGAGCTTGATGCCGTAATGGCTGCAATAGCCGGTCACCATGGCGAGGTATTCGTCCTGGCTGCATTTGTGGAAGCCGAGCCAGAGCCCGAAGCGATCCGACAGCGAGACTTTTTCCTCGACGGCTTCGCCGGGATTGATCGCGGTGGAGCGTTCGTTCTCCACCATCTCGCGCGCCAAGAGATGGCGGCGGTTCGAGGTGGCGTAGAGGATGACGTTGTCCGGCCGGCCTTCGATGCCGCCTTCCAGCACCGCCTTCAGGGACTTGTAGGAGGCATCGTTGCCGTCGAAGGAGAGGTCGTCGCAGAACACGATGAAGTGGAAATCCGAGGCGCGGACCTGCGCCATCAGCGCCGGCAGGCTTTCGATGTCCTCGCGGTGAATCTCCACCAGCTTGAGCCGGCCGGCGACGGACTTGCTGGCGTTGACGCTGGCATGCGCGGCTTTGACCAGCGATGACTTGCCCATGCCGCGCGCGCCCCACAGCAGCGCGTTGTTGGCGGGCAGGCCGTCGGCGAAGCGCTGAGTGTTCTCGATCAGGGTATCGCGCATCCGGTCGATGCCCCGCAGCAGGCTGAGATCGACGCGGCTGACCCGCGGCACCGGGGTCAGGCGGCCGTCCGGGTGCCAGACGAAGGCGTCGGCGCCGGCCAGAGAATCGGCGTTGGAGAGTTTGGGCGCCGCTGCGGCCATGCCGGCGGCGATCGCCTCCAGGGCGGCCGCGATACGCTCGTCGACGCGGGCAGCGGCGGCTGGTCGCGGACGTTTTGTCGCGGCTTTGCGGACTTTCGGGGTAGGGGTCTTGGACACGGCCCGACGGCCGGTTTTATTGGGCTTTTTTGACATTTTTGACTTTCCTCGGCGCGAACCCATATCGAGCCCGGAAGGGGTCCGCAAGCGGTACAAATCAACGTCTTGGCAGCGTTGCAATTGGGCCGCCGGCCGCTATAGTCCGCGCGAATTTGCCAAACCGGCCGAACGCCGCTGCGTCGCCGGTTGTCCCTAATTTCACAAGGAATCTCCGATGTTCATTACCCCTGCGTTTGCCCAGGCTGCTGCAGCCGGCGGCGACACCAACAGCATGCTGATGTCGCTGCTGCCGTTCGCGCTGATCTTCGTGATCATGTACTTCCTGATCCTGCGCCCGCAGCAGAAGAAGGTGAAGGATCACGCCGAGCTGGTGAAGAACATCCGCCGCGGCGACACCGTCGTCACCTCGGGCGGCCTGGTCGGCAAGGTCACCAAGGTGGTCGATGACGAGCAGATCGAATTCGAGATCTCCGACGGCGTTCGCGTGCGCCAGATGCGCCAGATGATCTCCGGCGTGCGCACCAAGGGTGAGCCGGCCAAGGAAAAGGCCGACAAGGCCGAGTCCGTCAAGGACGAGTCGAGCGCGAGCTGACGCGTTCGCGCGTCGCCATTTCAAGAATCTGACGGGTCAACTCGA
>JAQGKA010000075.1 GCA_028290355.1 Tardiphaga sp.
CAGGAGATCATCGACAAGGTGGCTGCCGGAATGAAGGGCACGACCAACGAAGTCGAGGTCTATCCCGGCACCCATCACGGCTTCGCCTTCCCCAAGCGTCCGGTCTACCATCGCGACGCCGCCGAACGGCATTGGGAGCGGCTTCTCGCGCTCTACCGCCGCAATCTCTCTTAAGGAAACCGCGCGACCCGATGCCTTTGCTCTTGATTGCCTTTCCGCAGTTCGACCCGGTCGCGATCGCGTTCGGGCCGATCGTGATCCGCTGGTATGCGCTGGCCTATATCTTCGGCATCGTCCTGGGCTGGCTCTACGCGCGGTCGCTGCTCAAGAACGAGAAATTGTGGGACGGGCCGGCGCCGATGTCGCTGACCCAGCTCGACGACTTCATCCTCTGGGTCACGGTCGGCATCATCGTCGGCGGCCGCACGGGTTACGTGCTGTTCTACAATCTCCCCTTTTTCGTACAGCATCCGGCGGAGATTTTCGAACTGTGGAAGGGCGGCATGTCGTTCCACGGCGGCTTCATGGGCTGCGTCGTCGCGGTGATCTGGTTCGCCCGCGCCAACAACGTGTCGATCCTCTCGCTTGGCGATCTCACCACCGCGGTCGCGCCGATCGGCGTGGGTCTCGGCCGGCTCGCCAATTTCATCAACAGCGAATTGTGGGGCCGCGCCGCCGATCCCAGCCTGCCCTGGGCGATGATATTCCCCAACGGCGGACCGCTTCCGCGGCACCCGAGCCAGCTCTATGAAGCCGGGCTCGAGGGCATCCTGCTGTTCACCATATTGGCCGTGATGGTTCGTCTCGGCGCTTTGAAACGCCCCGGCTTGATTCTCGGCAGCTTCATTGCGATCTACGGACTGGCGCGAATTGCAGGCGAACATTTCCGCGAGCCCGATCCGCAGCTCGGCTTTTTATGGGGCGGGCTGACCATGGGCATGCTGTTGTCGGTGCCGATGATCATTGCGGGACTCATTTTGATGGTGCTGGCATGGCGGAAGCCACAGCCCAAATTGAACGCTAGCCAGGCATGACCGAAACTTCGCCGCTGCAGGATGAAATCAAGAAACTGATCAAGTCCTCCGGGCCGATGCCGGTGTGGCGCTATATGCAGCTGTGCCTGACCCATCCGCAATACGGCTACTACGTCTCGCGCGATCCGCTGGGTCGCGAGGGCGATTTCACCACCGCGCCGGAAGTCAGCCAGATGTTCGGCGAGCTGCTCGGGCTGTGGTCGGCATCGGTGTGGCGCGCGATCGGCTCGCCGCCTTTTCTCAACCTGATCGAACTTGGCCCCGGCCGCGGCACCATGATGGCCGATGCGCTGCGCGCGCTCCGCGTGCTGCCGCCGTTGTATCAAGCGCTGAGCATTCATCTCGTCGAGATCAATCCGGTGCTGCGCGAGAAGCAGAAGGCGACCTTGTCCGGCGCCCGCAACATCGCCTGGCACGACAGCATCGACACCGTGCCGGCCGGACCGTCGGTGATTCTCGCCAACGAATATTTCGACGTGCTGCCGATTCACCAGGTGGTGAAGCGCGAAGGCGGCTGGCACGAGCGCACCGTCGAGATCACCCGTGACGGCCAGCTGATATTCGGCGCCAGCGTGGATCCCCTGCCGCACTTCGAGGTGCTGCTGCCACCCCTGGTGCGCGCGGCTCCCGTCGGCGCTGTGTTCGAGTGGCGGCCCGATACCGAGATGATGAAGATCGCGTCCCGCGTCCGCGACGAAGGCGGCGCGGCGCTGATCATCGACTACGGCCATCTGCGCAGCGACGCCGGCGACACCTTTCAGGCCATCGCCCAGCACAGCTTTACAGATCCGCTGAAAAACCCCGGCCAGGCCGACGTCACCGCCCATGTGGATTTCCAGGCGCTCGGCCGCGCCGCCGAAGACGTCGGCGCCCGCGTCCATGGGCCGGTGCCGCAGGGCGAATTCCTGAAGCGGCTGGGTATCGAGACCCGCGCGGTGACGCTGATGGCCAAGGCCAGCCCGGAGGTTTCCGAAGACGTCGCCGGCGCGCTGAAACGCCTGATCGACGACGGCCGCGGCGGCATGGGCTCGATGTTCAAGGTGATCGGCATCTCCGATCCCAGCATCTCCACTTTGGTGGCGCTCAGCGACGACACCGGCATCGAGGCTACCCGTTCATGACCTTCTTTACTTCGCCTTTGCTCGCGGCCGTGCCCGGCCTGCGCCACGCCTTCTTCACCCGCGACGGCGGCGTCTCCGAGGGCATCTATGCCGGCCTCAATGGCGGGCTTGGCTCGAACGACGATCCCGCCCATGTCGCTGAAAACCGCCGGCGGATGGCGGCGAAGATGGGCGTCGATCCCGCGCATTTCCTTACCGCCTATCAAGTGCATTCCCCCGATGTCGCAGTCGCCGCCGCGCCGTGGGACGCAGCATCTCGCCCGCGCGCAGATGCAATGGCCACCAGGATCGAAGGCCTCGCACTCGGCATCACCACCGCGGATTGCGGGCCAATACTGTTCGCCGATCCAAAGGCACGCGTGATCGGCGCGGCCCATGCCGGCTGGAAGGGCGCCTTCACTGGCGTTCTGGAATCAACCATCGATGCGATGGAAAAACTCGGTGCCGATCGCGCCGACATGGTGGTCGCGATCGGGCCGCTGATCCGGCAGCCGAGCTATCAAGTGGGCAGCGAATTCGTCGAACGTTTTGTGGAGGCCGATTCCGGCCACGCAACGTTCTTCATTCCCTCGGCCCGCGAGGGCCATGCGATGTTCGATCTCGGCGGCTTCATCCGGATGCGGCTGGAACGCGCCGGCATTGCCATCATCGACGACACCGGCATCGACACCTATCCGGACGAGCGCCTGTTCAGCTATCGCCGTTCCGTGCACCGCCAGGAGCCGGATTACGGCCGCCAGATCCACGCCATTGTGCTGGAAGGCTGATCGCGGCGGAACTGCTTCAAACTGGAGGCGAATTGTCCCGGCGCGGTGATCGCTTTGCTCACCCTGAGCCCGTCTGCGTTCGGCCTGCCCTAGACCTTAACGCATTTTAACGATATCGCTCGACCTGTCCGGTGGCCCCTCAAGGCCCCGGCCCAGAGTCGGGACGCCCTCGCATGCGCTTGTCTGCCCTCACCGCCAACTGGACCGCGCCGCGCCGCGCGCAGGCCGCGTTGTTGCTGGCTGTGGCGTTCGGGCTCGGCGGCTGCGCCAACATCGCCAATTCGGGCGGCGGCAACGCTTCCTATGCGCAGGCCAGCGCGCCCGGCGGAGGCACGGTCGCGTTCGAATCCGTCGATGGCCCGCCGCCGCAGGTGTTCGATCGCATGGTCAACCTGCTGGATAGTGAGGCTAGGCTGCGCAACCTTGCGGTTGTGTCGCGTCAGGACAGCGCCGCCTATCGGGTGCGGAGTTACCTCGCTGCACAAATTCGCGGCGGCCGCACCACGATTGCCTGGGTCTGGGATGTCTATGACCGCGACCAGCAGCGCGCGCTGCGGCTTAGCGGCGAGGAGCAGACCGGCAAGGCTGGCGGCGACGCCTGGGCCACCGCCGACGACGTGGTGCTCAGGCGGATCGCACAGGCCGGGCTGACCGGCCTCAGCGGCATGATCAACGGCACCACGCCCGGCGATGCCGCGCCTGCGCCTGCGCCAGCCCCCGCACCGCGCGGCAATGGGCCGGCCATGGCCAGTGCCGACGATCTGTTGCCCCGTCCGACGGCCGTGGCTGAAAGCTCCATGAGCTTCAGCGCCCGTTAAGGATAGAAACCTTGATTTTGCGCAGGAAAACCGTGGCCTACGGGTTGCCAGTGGACGGCCGTCCTTGATATCACCTCGC
>JAQGKA010000175.1 GCA_028290355.1 Tardiphaga sp.
AAAGATGCCGCCACCGAGATCCATCTGGCCGAGCAGCCAGCCGCCGAAAATATCGCCATTCTGGTTGGTGTCGGCGGGCATCGCCAGCTGCCGGATGCACAGATCGCCCACCGGTTCCGTCACGGGACTCGTCGCGCGCGGCGCAGTTGCGTCCATCATGAGCAAAAACCTGCCGTGTATTGAGTCATGTCGTGAGTCATTTGAAGTCATCCCAGCCTGCGTCCGGAGCGAACCGGTCGCCGAATTTGACCGCCAGCGTCCGGAGGGTAGCGACGATGTTCTCGGCGCGACGGCTGCGGGCGTAATTCAGCGGCCCGCCGCGGAACGGTGCATAACCGGTGCCAAAGATCATGGCGCCATCGACCACATCCGCGTGATCGACGATGCCCTCGCGCAGGCAGGCAACGCAGACATTCGACATCGGCAGCATCAGCCGGTCGATCATCTCCTGGGTCGGCTGCGCGGTCACCACCGCGCCGGAAGTCTTGTCCGCCTTGCCGTCCTTCCAGACGTAAAACCCCTTGCCGGTCTTGCGGCCGAGTTCGCCCCTGGCGACCTTCTCGCGCAGCCAGGCCGGCGTCGGCGGCAACAGGTCGCCGAATTTCGAGCGCAGCATGTCGCCGACCGCCAGGCAGATATCGAGCCCGACCTGGTCGGCCAGTTCGATCGGTCCCATTGGCATGCCGAACTGCTCCGCGGCAGCGTCGATGATGGTCTTGTCGATCTTCTCGTCGAGCATCACCATGGCTTCGAGCATGTACGGCGTCAGCGCCCGGTTGACGAGGAAGCCCGGCGAACTCTTCACCGGCAACGGCAACCGGTCGATGGCGCCGACAAAGGCCAGCGCCTGGGTCAGCAGGTGCGGGTCGACACCATCGTGGCTGACCACCTCGACCAGTTGCAGGCGCGACACCGGATTGAAGAAGTGCAGTCCGAGCAGGCGCTGCGGCGACGCCAGCGTGGTGCGCAGATCCTCCAACGGGATGCTTGAGGTGTTGGTAGCAAGGATGGCGCCTTGCTTCATGCGTGGCTCCAGCGACGCATAGACCTTCTGCTTCAGCTCGAGCTTTTCCGGCACCGCCTCGATGATCAGGTCAGCCGTGCGCACGCCCTCGCCGTCCATGTCAGGGATCAGGCGATCGAGCGCGTCGCGCTGCTCGGTGCGCTTGCGGATGATCTTGCCGAACAGATCGGCGGCACGCTTGATCGCGCCGGCGATCGGCTCCGCCTTCATGTCGGCCAACGTGACGCGCAGGCCCTGGTTGGCGCACCACGCCGCGATGTCGCCGCCCATGGCGCCGGCGCCGATGACGTGAACATGCGCGATGGTGTTGCCGTGGCCGGCGAGTTTCTTCATCTGCTCGCGCAGGAAGAACACCCGGATCAGGTTCTGCGCCGTCGGCGTCACCATCAGATCGGCGAACGAGATTTTCTCCGCCGCAAGCATCGCGGCGCGATTGCCGCCATGCTTCTCCCATAGCGCAATCAGCGCGTAGGGTGCGGGATAATGTTCACGCGGCGCCGACTTGGCGGCCTCGGCCACCATGCGCGAGGCGAGGATGCCGCGTACCGGCGAGAAATTCAGGACCGCGTTGAGCGGGCCTGGCTTGGCGCGCTTCAGCCGGCCAAACACCGCATCCTTCACCGCGTTGCGGACATGGCGCTCCTGCGTCACGGCATCGACGAGGCCCAGGGACTTGGCCTTGCGCGCATCGATGGTCTTGCCGGTGAGCATCAAGGTCATCGCCTGCATCGGGTTGACCAGATGCGTGAAGCGCGCGGTACCGCCGAGGCCGGGATGCAGGCCGAGCATCACTTCTGGAAAGCCGAAGCGCGCATCCTCGATGGCGATGCGCGACTGGCAGGCCAGCGCGACCTCAAGCCCGCCGCCGAGGCAGAAGCCGTGAATGACGGCGACGGTGGGAATCTTCAGCGCTTCCAGCCGATCGATCACCGCATGGGCGCGGCCGATCTCTGTTTCCACAAGACGCGGATCAGTGGCGCCGCGGAATTCATTGACGTCGGCGCCGGCAATGAAGCCGGAGGTCTTGGCCGAGCGAATGACGACGCCGGCGGGGCGCTGGGTCTCCAGCGCGGCGAGCACCGCGTCCAGTTCCGCGATCACATCGGCCGATAGCGTATTGGCGCTGGCGCCTTCGCGATCGAACAGCAACCACGCGATGCCATCGGCGTCGCGGGTCAGTTTGAAATTTCGATACGTGCCGCTGGCATCAGGCTGCGGCCCGAGTTCGAGCACACGATCGGCGAGAACGTTCATGATCCTGCTATCCATGACGTTCCTCATAGCGCTTCGATCAGCATCGCGCCGCCGAGCCCGCCGCCGATGCATTCGGTGGCGATGCCGCGTTTGGTGCCGAGCCGCTTCATCGTGTTGACGAGATGCAGCACGATGCGGTTGCCGCTGCAGCCGACGGGATGGCCGAGGCTGATGGCGCCGCCATCGACATTGAGCCTGGCGGGATCGATCTGGCCGGCGGCGCCGTCGAGGCCGAGCACCTCGCGACAGAACTTGTCGTCGTTCCAGGCGGCGAGGCAGCCCAGCACCTGGGTGGCGAAGGCTTCGTTCAGCTCCCAGGTCTCGATGTCGTGGATGGTGAGATGATTGCGCTTCAATAATTCATTCGACGACAGCACCGGGCCTAGCCCCATGATGCTGGGATCGAGCGCCGACCACTGGCTGTCGATGATGACCGCCTTCGGCGTCAGGCCATGCTTGGCGACGGCCTCTTCGGAAGCGAGGATCGTCCACGACGCGCCATCGGTGATCTGCGAGGAATTGCCGGCGGTAACCTGGCCCCATGGTCGCTCGAACACCGGCTTCAGCGATGACAATTTATCAACCGACGAATCGGCCCGCACGCCGTCATCGTGGTCGTAGAATTTGCCGTCGCGCGCAAACGCGGTTTCGACCTCGCCCTTCAGCCAGCCCTGCGCCTGGGCATTGGCAAGCCGCTTGTGGCTTTCCACCGCATAGGCATCCGACTGCGCGCGGGTGATGCCGAACAGATGACCGACCTTCTCGGCGGTTTGGCCCATGTTGAGCTCGGTGATCGGGTCGGTGAGGCCACGCTCCAGCCCGATGATCGGCTTGAAGTAGCCCGGCCGCGCTTTGGCAATCGCGGCGATCTTGCCCAGAATGCCTTTGGACGTGGCAAGCCCGGCGAACCAGCGCACGCCCTGCTGCGGCCAGACCAGCGGCGCGTAGCTCAACGCCTCCGCGCCGCCGGCCAGGATCAGATCGGCGCTGCCTTCACGGATATAGCGATAGCCGGTATCGATCGACTGCATGCCGGAGCCACAATTGATCTGCACGGTGAAGGCGACCATGGCCTCGCCCATGCCGAGCCGCAGTGCCGCGACCCGCGCCGGGTTCATTTCGTCGGCAATGACATTGACGCAGCCGAGGATGACCTGATCGAACGCCGTGGGCGCAAAGGGCTGCCGCGCCAGCAAGGTACGCCCGCATTGCACGGCGAGATCAACCGGCGTGAACGGGCCGGGGCCGCTGCGCGCCTTCAGGAACGGCGTGCGGCTGCCGTCGATGATGTAGACCGGACGCGCCATCAGGATGCTGCCCTTTGATCGCCGAGCTCCTGGAAGAACTGATGCACGTCGGCCGGCTTCTTGTAGTTCGGCGATAGTGCCTCCGGCGCGAAGTCGTCGACCTCGATCACCAGCGCAGCAGCGGCCTGCGCCGCAGCAAGTTGCTCACCTTCGGCCTGGGTGATGACACCCTTGGCGACGGCGTCTTTCCAGTCGCGGATCTTTGCGGTGCGCATGCGCTTGGCGATGTCTTCCGCGGATGTCACCAACAGGAACGCCTTCTCCAGCCGCGCCAGACCGCGGTCGTCGTCGACATGCGACAGATCGGGCGTCAGCCGGTCGCGCGAAGCGGACGGCTCCAGGATCATCTGTGCGCAGTAGTGCACCGTCATATCGGACGGACCGAGCACACGGGCGCCAAACGGCTGCACGACGAATTTGAGAATGCCGGCGACGAAACGGTTCGGCAGGTTGGCGAGGATTTCCGCGAAGCGGTTCTCGATGGTCCGGAAGCCGGATGTCATGCACCATTCGAGCGCGGCAAAATCCAGCGGCTGGCGGCCCTCGTCCTGCCAGCGTTTCAACGCGGCCGACAGGAGATACAGCTCCGACAAGATATCGCCGAACCGCGCCGACAGCATTTCCTTGCGCTTCAGCGCGCCGCCGAGCGTCAGCAGCGCCATGTCGGCGCACAGCGCAAAAGCCGCCGAATAGCGCGACAGCTGGCGATAGAACATGGTGGCGTTGCCGGCGTCCGGCGCCGGCGCAAATCCGCCTGATGTCCAGCTGCGACCCCAGGCCCGGAACAGCGTCTTGATGCTGTGGCCGATATGTTTCCAGAATGCCTTGTCGAAATCGTCGAGCCCCTTGGCACGGTCGGCTTCGCCGAGCGCGGTCATCTCCGCGAGCAAATAAGGATGCGCGCGGATCGCGCCCTGGCCGAACACGATGAGATTGCGGGTCAGGATGTTGGCGCCTTCCACGGTGATGCCGACCGGCACCGAACGATAGAGGTTGCCCATGTAGTTCTGCGGGCCGTCGATCACCGCCTTGCCGCCGTGGATATCCATGGCGTCGTCGATGGCGATGCGCAGCCGCTCGGTGGCGTGCAGCTTCATGATGCCGGAAATCACCGCGGGATGATGGCCCTGGTTGAGCGCGGCGCAGGTCAGCCGCCGCGCCGCGTCGAGCAGATAGGCGGTGCCGGCGATCCGCGCCAACGGCTCTTCGATGCCCTCGAACTTGCCGATCGGCACATTGAACTGTTCGCGAATCCGGGCATAGGCGCCGGTGGTGCGCGCGGCATAAGCCGCACCTGCGGCTGAGAGCGACGGCAGCGAAATGCCGCGGCCGGCGGCGAGCGCGTTCATCAGCATCTTCCAGCCCTGGCCGAGGCGCGCCTCACCGCCGATGATGTAATCGAGCGGAATGAAGACGTCGCGGCCCCAGTTCGGGCCGTTCTGGAACACCTGCATCGACGGCAGATGCCGCCTGCCGATATCGACGCCGGGCAGATGCGACGGGATCAACGCCACGGTAATGCCGAGGTCTTCCCGGGTGCCGACCAGATGGTCGGGATCATAAGCCTTGAAAGCGAGGCCGATCAGCGTCGCCACCGGACCCAGCGTGATGTAGCGCTTGTGCCAGTTCAGCCTGATACCGAGCACTTCGCGGCCTTCGAACGTACCCTTGCAGATGATGCCGGTATCGACCATCGACGCGGCGTCGGAGCCGGCTTCCGGGCTGGTCAGACCGAAGCAGGGAATGTCCTGTCCATCGGCCAGCCGCGGCAGCCAGCGCTGGCGCTGGGCATCGGTGCCGAACTTCATCAGCAACTCGCCCGGTCCCAAGGAGTTGGGCACCATCACGGTGACGGCGGCAACCACCGAGCGCGAGGAAATCTTCCGCACCACTTCGGAATGCGCATAGGGCGAGAAGCCCAGCCCGCCGAACTCCTTCGGGATGATCATGCCGAAGAATTTCTTGCCCTTGATGAAGTCCCAGACCTCGGGCGGCAGATCGCGCCATTCCCAATTGATCTTCCAGTCGTCGAGCATGGCGCAGAGCTCGTCCACCGGGCCATCCATGAAGGCCTGCTCTTCGACAGTCAGCGTCGCCGGCTTCACCGCCAGCAGCTTGGCCCAGTCCGGATTGCCGGTGAACAGGTCCGCATCCCACCAGACGTCGCCGGCCTCCAACGCCTCGCGCTCGGTGTCCGACATGGTCGGCAGCACGCCGCGGGCCCAGGAGAAGATCGGCTTGGTGAGATAATCGCGACGCAGGCTGGATGAGCTCATGGGGAAATCCTCTGGATCGACGCGACCGCACAGCCCGGGAGGGCGGAGTCGCCGAAAGGCATTTGCTCTTAGCAGGGCGGCGTTCGTTTCACCTTAGCTTTCGCATTGATATTTAAGCGAAATTGGACGAGTGCGGAGCCCATCCTTAACGGCAGGATAGCGCAACAGTTCCTAAAATGCGATTTGCGGAGCCGTGACCTGTCGTCACGGCGCGCCGCCCAGGTCGGCTCAATCGGGCCGGTTCATCTCGAACATGGCCTCGGGGCGAATCTCGAAATAATCGCCGCGGCGGCCGGCGCGCAGGATCGGGCCGGCCAGCGCGGTCTGGTAGACGCCGTCCTTGATCAGGCTCTTGTCGATATGCACGGCGATCACCTCGCCAAATGTGACCCACGAATTTGATTTGCTGCCATCCACGCCCTGCAGCTGGATGATCTGTGTCACCTTGCACTCGAAGGCGACGCGGCTCTCGCCGACCCGCGGCACATTGACGAGCATGCTCGGAACCGCTGTCAGCCCGGCAATGGTGAATTCATCGACCTCCGGCGGGACATGCGCGGCCGTCGCGTTCATCTGCTGGGCCAGATCCTTGGTGGCGAGATTCCAGACGAACTCGCGCGTGCTTTCGATATTGGCGATGCTGTCCTTCCGGGAGGTGCTGGAAAACCCGATGATCGGCGGGACGTAACTGAACGCATTGAAGAAGCTGTAGGGCGCCAGATTGACATGGCCGTCGGCGTCGCGCGACGAAATCCAGCCGATCGGCCGCGGTCCGACGATGGCGTTGAAGGGATCGTGCTTGAGGCCGTGGCCGTTCTTCGGTTGGTAGGAATGCAGGTCGCTGGCGTTCACGCTGGAATCCCCTGTGATGATATGCGCCGTCGTCTAGCCGCGCGGGGCGAGCCCGGCAAGAACGAAGTCTATCATCTGGTCCAGAGTCGGTCCCGGCTTGTCGGCACATTGCGCGATCATCTGCGGGTGAAAAAACCGCATCATGGCGCTACACGCACACATCGCCGCCAGCGGCACATCCGGCGCATGGAATTCGCCGGTTGCGGCGCCCTCCGCAATCACCTGAGCGATGGTGCCAGTAATCCGCTCCATGTGTGCCACACAGACGTCCCAGCTCTCCTCCATCGCGATCGCGACCATTTCATGGAGTTTCGAATCGCCGACATAACGCTCCGAATTCATGCGATGGATCGACGATAACAGCTCGCGCAGGCGCTGCGGGGCCGGCTCCCGCCCGGCTGCGATCAACCCGGCCGCATCTTCGACCCCACCCATCAGGTGTCGCGCCACGCCTTCGTGGATCGATTTCTTGGAATCGAAGAACCGGTAGACGTTGGCCGGGCTCATGCGCAGCACCTTCGCGATGTCCGCGACGGTGGTCTTCTGGTAGCCGATCTCGCGGAAAAGACGCTCCGCCACCACGAGAATGCGGCCACGCGTATCGGCTTCGGTATTGTCAGAAATCAAGGTCATGCCGTCATCATCTTCAATTATTCAGCGGCCGCAGCAAGCGGAAATGCGGGATGCGGCTCGCCATGATGCTGCGGTGCAAGATCGACCTCCTCGCCGGAGCCGCGTTCTTCCAGGCTCTTGCGGAACCAGAGCGCATAGAGACCCGGCAGATACAGCAACGTCAAGAAGGTGGCGACGAACAGCCCGCCCATGATGGTGATCGCCATCGGCCCCCAGAATGCCGAGCGCGACAGCGGGATCATCGCCAGAATGGCGGCCAGCGCCGTCAGCACCACCGGCCGGGCGCGGCGAACGGTGGCTTCGACGATGGCTTCGCGCCGGGTCAGGCCATGTTTCACGTCGGTTTCGATCTGGTCGACCAGAATGACGGCGTTGCGCATGATCATGCCGGCCAGCGCGATCAGGCCAAGCAGCGCCACAAAGCCGAACGGCTTGTTGGCGACGTTGAGGCCCAGCGAGGCGCCGACAATCCCGAGCGGGGCCGTCAGGAACACCAGGATCAAGCGTGAGAAGCTCTGCAGCTGGACCATCAGCAGCGTCAGCATGATGATGATCATCAGCGGAAACAGCACGGCGATCGAGGCATTGCCCTTGGCGGATTCCTCGAACGCGCCGCCGGCCTCGATCCGGTAGGCCGGCTGCAGGCTGTCGCGGATCGCCTGGAGCTGCGGCGCGATCTGGCTAGTCACGTCCGGCGGCTGCACGCCATCGATGACGTCGCCACGTACGGTGATCGCCATGTCGCGGCTTCGGCGCCACAGGATCGGTTCCTCATGGGCGTATTCGATGTTGGCGATCTGCGACAGCGGCACGGCGACGCCGTTGCGCGAGGTGATGGTGAGATCGCCGACCCGGCCGAGATCGAGCCGTTCCGACGGGACTGCGCGGGCGACCACGCCGACCTTTTCGATGCCGTCACGCACCGTCGTCACCGGCGCGCCATTGATCAGCATCGCCAGCGATTGCGACAGTTCCTGCGGCGTCAGGCCGAGCGCGCGGGCACGATCCTGATCGACCACGAGCTTGAGATAGGGCGTCTGTTCGTTCCAGTCGAGATGCGGATCGATCATGTTCTTGTTGGCACGCATCACGTCACGCACCTTGTAAGCGATCTCGCGCACGGTCGCGGTGTCCGGACCGATGACGCGGAACTGGACGGGGAAGCCGACCGGCGGGCCGAAATTGAAGCGATCCACGCGCACGCGGGCTTCCGGCAACTGGCCATCGGCCACGGCTTTCTCGAGCCCGGCCTTGATGCGTTCGCGCGCTTCGACATCCTTGGCGACGATCACGATCTCGGCGAAGGCCTCGTTCGGCAGCTGAGGATTGAGTCCGAGCCAGAAGCGTGGCGAGCCCTTGCCGACATAGGCGGTGTAGGTGGCAATGTCCTTGTCGTCCTTCAGCAGCGCCTCGGCTTTCTGCACGGTCTTTTCGGTCACCGCGAACGCCGTACCTTCCGGCAAGCGCAGCTGCAGGAACAGCTCGGGTCGTTCCGACAACGGGAAGAACTGCTGCTGCACATGGCCGAAACCGACGATCGATGCGGCGAAGATCGCAATCGTTGCAACGACCACCTTGATCCGGTGATCGACGCACCACTGGATCGTGCTGCGCAGAATCCGGTACATCCGCGTTTCGTAGACCGCGTGCGGATCGTGGTTGGCTTTGCCATGCGCGGCAAAATTCGGCAGCAGCTTGACGCCGATATAGGGCGTGAAGATCACCGCGACGAACCAGGATGCGACCAGCGCAATGGCGACGATCCAGAAGATGCCGCCAGCATATTCACCGACCGCGGAATTGGCGAAGCCGATCGGCAGGAAGCCGACCGCCGTGATCAGCGTACCGGTGAGCATCGGAAATGCGGTGGACTCCCAGGCAAAGGACGCCGCGCGGACGCGATCCCAGCCCTGCTCCATCTTCACCACCATCATCTCGACCGCGATGATGGCGTCGTCGACCAGCAGGCCGAGCGCGATGATCAGCGCGCCCAGCGTGATGCGGTGCAGATCCAGCGACATCGCATTCATTACGATGAAGACGATGCCCAGCACCAGCGGCACCGACAGCGCCACCACAATACCCGTGCGCCAGCCCAGCGCCACGAAGCTGACGAACAGTACGATGGCCAGCGCCTCGACGAAGGAATGCACGAATTCGCCGACGGCATGTTCGACCACCAGCGGCTGATCGGCGATCTGCTCGATGTTGATGCCCTGCGGCACCGCCGCCATGAATTCGCTCTTGGCTTTTTCGACTTCCTTGCCGAGATCGAGAATGTTGGCGCCGTTCGCAGTCACCACGCCGATGCCGAGCGCGGGCTTGCCCTTCTGCCGCACCAGGTAATCGGTGGGATCGACGAAGCCGTGAGTGACGGTGGCGATGTCGCCGAGGCGGAACGTCCGGCCATTGCTCTCCACCGGCGTTTCCGCAACGGTCTTGGCGCCATCGAGCGCTCCGGTGACGCGCAGCGGGACGCGCTGCGACGAGGTTTCCACCGTGCCGGCCGGCGCGATCGCGTTCTGCTTGGCCAGCGAGTCGAACAGCGTCTGCGGCGTGATGCCAAGCGTCGCCAGCTTGGCATGCGAGAACTCGACGTAGATCTTCTCGTCCTGGGTGCCGTACAGATTGACCTTGGTGACGCCCGTGACCTTCAACAGCCGCTGCCGCAGGCCTTCGGCGGCCTTCTTCAGCTGCGCGTAGTCCGCGCCTTCGCCGGTCATCATGTAGAGGATGGAATCGACGTCGCTGTATTCGTCATTGATGTTGAGGTTGATCAGCCCGGC
>JAQGKA010000193.1 GCA_028290355.1 Tardiphaga sp.
ACGCGAATAGAGCGAGGCTTTCAGGAAAACATAGCGGCCGAACCGCGCAATCATTGCATCGGTCCGCCGGACGCCCAGCGCGCGACCGCAACTATACCACCACAACGACCCCAACGTGGATCCAGTCGTCGTCGCCGCGATCACTTGGAAAAGGTCGTTTCGGGTGGATGCGCAGGTCATGCCGAGAAAAAGCAAAACCACGTAGGACGGCACGATCGGAACTATTTTTTCGGCGACACCAATGCCGACGATTCCGATCAGACCATAGCCCGACAGCGATCCGACAAATGAAGGAAGGTCCATAAAGCAAATGCCTTGGGAGGATGGATCGAGACCAATGCGGTGGGATGATCACCACCGGAGGAGCTTATGGCGTTGCAAGATTGAGCCAGCATGACGTCTGGCTTCCGAACAAAGAAACTTGCAGCCTTGATTTCAGTCGGCGTGCATCAGCGGCAGCCGAATTCTGACGCGAGCACCCCCGCCTATTCCGTCGAGCACCGCAACGTGACCGTTGTGCAATCGCACGATCTCGCGCACCAGGTTGAGACCCAGGCCTGCGCCGCGGCTAGCCGGTTGCATCCGGTGGAATGGCTCGAAAATCTTCTCGCGCTGGTCAGGCGGAATACCAAGCCCCTGATCCTCGACTTCAATGGCGCCGTCCGCGTGGACGCCGATGGTAATCACGCCATGACGGCCACCATGCTGAATAGCGTTCTGCACGAGATTGGTCACGGCGCGTCCCAGCGACGCCTCGTCGCCCATCACCATGACGTAATCGGCTTCAGCCTCGAACGAGATGTCATAGCCGGCGGCGATCGCCAAAGGCGCCAGGTCGGCAACGACGGAACGGCCGACCGCAACCAGATCGACGCGGGAAAACGCGGTCGGGCCTTGACCGAGCCGCTGCAGATCAAGCAGTTGCTCGGCCAGCATGGCAAGCCGCGCCACATCCTCGAGCAGCCGCAATTTTTCAGGCCCGTCTGGCAGGCTTTCCAGCCGCGTGTTCAGAATGGCGATCGGCGTGCGCAATTCATGTGCCGCGTCGGCAAGAAAGCGCTTGTGGCGTTCGTACCCTTGATCCAGCCGCGCCAACGCATCGTTGATCGCCCGCACCAGGGGAGCGACTTCGTTCGGAACTTTATCGACCGGCAATCGGGCGCCGCGGCTGTCGATATCGATCTGCCGGGCTTCCTCGGCGGCATCGCTCAAGCCGGCCAGCGCTCCGCGCACGACGATCGGGGTCGCAATGAAAGTCGCCAGCGTCATCAGCAGCAGGCTCGGCAGCACGAAGCCAAAAAGCACCAACGTCGTTGCCAGGGCGGCCTTCGCCGTCGATATTTTGCCCTGTGTCGCCGTGACGATCTGGGTGTCACCCGCGGCGGTCTTCACCCATTTCATCCGAGCGGCAGGCAAGCGCGGATCATCCTCCAGCAATTGCCAGCCCAGCCTCGCCTGGCCGATCTGATCGAGCGCGCCGCCGATTTGCGCGAACGGTTCCGGTACCGTGCCTTCAGACAGCGAATGCCCCGTTCTGTCTCTGATTGAAAACCACAGGTCGGGGACATCGGCCCGCAGTTTCTGCAGATCGGAGGTGGGACGCAGCACGATCTGGCCCGTGACGTCGCGCGCAATCGCATCGCGCAAGACATCGATGACATAATCCTCGTCGCGCTGATCAAGAAGCAGTCCGCTCGCCCATAGAGTGCCGACCACAAGCAGAACGACAACTGCCAGCATCCCCGCCTGCAGCGGCACAAGACGCCAGACCAGCCGCGATCTCAGCGACTTCGCGGAGGAACGTCCTGTCATGGCTGACGCTTCAGCAAATAGCCGACGCCGCGGATGCCGTGAATCTCGACGCCGGCGTCGGCGAGTTTGCGTCGCAGCCGCGACACGTGGGTATCGAGGGCATTCGACTGAATTTCGTCATCGAAGCCATACACGGCTTCCTCAAGAGACGCGCGCAACACCGTGCGCCCCATTCGCCGCAGCAGGGTCTCCAGCACCAGCAGTTCGCGACGCGGCAATTCCAGCGGTCGCCCGCCAACACTGGCCTCGCGATGGCCGAAATCGAACGTGAGAGAGCCAACCAGCACGAGGTCGGACCGTAATGCGACAGGCCGGCGCAGCACAGCGCGCAACCGCGCCATCAGTTCTTCGATCGCGAACGGTTTGGCCAGATAGTCGTCAGCGCCACCATCGAGACCGGAGATTCGGTCGGAAAGCTCGCCTCGGGCGGTGAGAACAATTACTGGGGTACCGTCCGCGCGGGCACGGAGCTTTGGAATCAGAGACAGACCCTCGCCATCGGGCAATTGGCGATCCAGCAGAACGGCATCGTGGGCGACAAGTGACACAGCCTCCTCGGCCGCGGCCAGCGTCGTCACATGGTCGACCACCATGTCATAGACATTCAGCGCGGCAGAAAGCGCAGCCGCCATCTCGGGTTCGTCTTCGACCAATAATATCCTCATGCAATCTGCTCAGCCCCGTCCCATACCGTCGTGTACAGCCCCTGCATTGCGACTACATTGCGGGCGGACCAATCGGTCGGATTTGGTCGAATTTGACGGCATCGATGCGATGCGCTGCCGGCCCCGCGCTACCGATACGCGAAATGCCGCGTTGACGCTGCTCCCGTGACTTTGGCATAACTATGAGCGCGCGGCCAAGGGACGGGCCTCGCCACCGGGACATAATGAAAAACGCACTTTATTCGATCCATGTCGACCTGCAGGATGGTCGCTCGGGCAAGGGCAGTGGCGTTGTGGTGTTTCGCGATGGCCAGATCCTTGGCGGCGACGCCTATCTGTTTTATGTCGGCAGTTACACTGCGAACGCCGAAAACAGCACCTTCAAGGGCGAGGTAACGGTGATGCAGCACACGCCAAGCCCGGCGATGAGCCCGCTGTTCGGCGGCCAGAACCAGCCGGTCGGCATCGGCGTCACCGGCACCTTCACCGACACTTCGGCGATCATGAACGGCACCGCTTTGGTCGGCAAGGCCAGCCAGATCTTTCGCGCCACGCTGCGCAAGCTGGCGGATACGGAATAGCCTTCCCCTACTCCGCCGCCATCTCCAGCGGCGCGACGCGCGGCAGGATGATCTGCACCCGCGTGCCCTTGCCTGGTTCGGAATGCAGGTTGAGCCTTCCGCCGAGGCGGTTGGTGACGATGTTATAGACAATGTGCAGGCCGAGGCCGGTGCCGCCCTGATCGCGACGGGTGGTGAAGAACGGATCGAACGCGCGGCGCCGGACATCAGCGCTCATGCCGATGCCGTTGTCGGAGAACAGTACCTCGACATGGTCGTTGCCGGATTCCTGAATCCGGATTTCCACCGCGCCACCGCTGCCGTTCGGAAACGCATGCGCCACCGCGTTGAGAAACAGGTTGGTCAGCACCTGGCCATAGGGCCCTGGATAGCTGTTCATGATGAGGTTCGGCCTGCAATCCACCGACAGCGCCAGGTTCTGCTTTCGCAGCCCCGGCTTCAAACTCATCACCACCTGCTCGGTGAGGTCGGCGAGATCGAACACCCTCTGGTCGGAATAATTCCGATCCGCTGCAACCTGCTTGAACGACTGGATCAGTTCGGCGGCGCGGTTGAGATTGGCGACCAGCTGCGACGCGGCATCGCGATTGGATTCGATGAATTCGGTGAGGCTGGAGCGGCGCAGGTCGCCGCGCGCGACCTCCTCGCCGAACAGCGCGATCTTGCGCTCCAGCGACGACGCCACCGTGAGACTGATGCCGACGGGGTTGTTGACCTCATGGGCGACGCCGGCGACGAGACGGCCGAGCGCCGCGAGCTTCTCCGCCTCGATCAGCGAGTTCTGCGTCTCGCGCAGATTGCGCAGCGCTGCCTCGGCGGCATCCTTGGCCTTGCGCATCTCATGTTCGCTTCGCTTGCGCTCGCCGATATCGAGCGCGACCGTGACGATGTTCTCGATCTTGCCATCGGGTGTCAGCAGCGGCAGCTTGTTGACCAGCCATTGCCGCATCGTGCCGGAAGAATCCTTGTATTCCTCCTCGTAGAAGCCGAGGCCGTCGCCGGTCTCCAGCACGCGCTTGTCGGGATCGCTGGTTTTTGTCGCGCCATAGCGCGACATCAACTCCGCCGTGGTGCGCCCGAGCGCCTCACCGGGCTCGATGCCGAAGATGCCCGCCATGTAGCGGTTCATCAGCACATAGCGCAACTGGGTGTCCTTGACGTTGATGACAGCGGGCACGGTATCGATCACCTGCTGCAACAGCCGGCGGCCTTCCTTGACGGCGGCCTCGGCATGCTTCTGGTTGGTAATGTCGCGTACCGTACCTTCGTAGCGCACCACCTCTCCGTTCTCGTCGCGCACCGCCGTGGCACTGTCGGACAGCCAGAGAATGGTGTAGTGCCGCTGCCGGACCTGATACTCGAATTCGCGCACCGTACCGTCGCGCTGCATCCGCAACTGATATTCCGCGCGCGCGGCGGGATCGACATAGATGGTGCGCGAGATGTCGAGCGTGGCGCGGATCAGCTCCTCCGGAGAGTCATAGCCCATCATCCGGGCCAGCGCCGGATTGGCATTGAGCAACGCGCCAGCCGGTGTCGTCACATAGATGCCGTCGACCGAGCCTTCGAACAGCTTCCGGTAGCTTTCTTCGGCGAGACGCTGCTCGGCCAGCGCATGGACGGCAGCCTCGCGCGCGGCGTCGGCATCGACCAGCGTGCGGCGGAACACTTCCGCGGCGCGCGCGATGTCGCCGATCTCGTTGTCGATATCAGTGGCTGGGATCGCGGTATGCTGCGCGCCGCCGGCGAGCGCTCGGATCGCTTTCGCGATGGCCTTCAGCGGCCGCACCGTGCGACGCACCACGAACAAGGCCGCAAGCAGGCCGATCAGCACGCCAACGCTGCCGAGCGCGATGCTCTGCCATTTCGCCTCGGTCAGCGTCTGCGCGAAATCGCGTGCCAGCACCCGGCCGCGGCGCGCACTGAGTTCGCGCAGCAATTCGGTGACGCGACCGATCAGCCGCCCTTCGGTGCCCAGCACCTCCTTGTCGAGATCGGCGATCTCACTTTCGGTGCCGGCGATGGAGATAATGCCGTCCGCGTAGCCGTCGGCGGCGCTGCGCAGTTGGGCGTCGTCGATCGGCAGCGCCCGCATCCGCTGCGCGGCCTGCTCGGCGCTGGCGGGATCGTGCGCCAGCAACGCCGCAGCGACCTGGTTCTGCGCCTTGAACAGGCTTCTCGCGGTGGCCCTGTCGGGCACCTCGGCGATTGCCGCCTCGAATTTTTCCCGCAGCGGCGGCAATGCCGCGACCAGCCCGGCACGGCGGGCGATCAACACGGTGACACGGTCGATGCCTTCGCGGTAGCTGGTCAACCGCGCGGCGACGCCGTCGATCATGTCGCGCTGCTCAGGCGCCAGCTCGATCCGGGTTTTCTTCAGGAGATCGCCGAGCGACGCTGCGGCCTGGGTCACGCGCTCCGGCTGCGCATCGGGATCGGTGACGAAGTCACGCGCCGCCAGCCGCAGACCGGTCAGACGGCGGTCGATATCCTCGGCGAGTTCGCCGACGGTCTGCAGACGCTGCAATTCGGCAAAGGTCATGTCGATGTGGCGGATCGCGACCACGCTGGCGATGCTGGTGATCAGAATGACCGCCAGCACCAGCAGGAACCCGCTGAAGGTCAGCTGGCCAATCGAGAGCGAGGACGATCGAACCCGCTGAAAAAACGCTGCGATGGCAGATGACATGACTGGGAAAACCGGCTCCAAACTACGGCAATATACCCTGACTTCGCCGGCCGGGGGAACATGGTTCGAACCACGCCGCCTGATCGGCGGCGCTTGCGGGGGGACAAGCCGTCGCTATGATCCCAATCCACCGGCCCAGAGATGCGCTCAGCATCCGGACAGCCGATTTACAGGGAGAACGCCATGAATATCACCCAGGGCCTGCGCCGGGTGCTGCAGACCAATCCGGCCGGGACGGCGACCGTCGATGGCGATCGCCGCCGCACCTGGCGCGAGGTCGGCGACCGCGTGGCGAGGCTGGCGGGTGCGCTGCAAAAGCTCGGCGTCAAGCGCGGCGACCGGGTTGCGGTGCTGATGCTGAATTCCGACCGCTATCTCGAACTCTATCTCGGCGTCGCCTGGGCCGGCGCGGTGATCGTGCCGACCAATGTGCGCTGGAGCGCCGCGGAGATCGCGGACTCGCTGCTGCACTGCCGCGCCACCGCGCTGGTGGTCGACAGCGCTTTCGCGGCGATGGGCGTCGATCTCGCCAAGGCGATGCCGCTGACGCTGATCCATGCCGACGATGACGCCGGCCCCGCCGAAGCGCATGACTACGAATATCTGGTGGCAACCAGCCAACCGGTCCCGGACGCGATGCGAACGCGCGACGACCTCGCCGGCATCTTCTACACCGGCGGCACCACCGGCCGCTCCAAGGGCGTGATGCTGAGCCACGCCAATATCGTCAGCAATTCACTGCACATGCTGGGCGAAGGTCTGGTGCCCGAAGGTTCGATCTATCTCAATGCCGCGCCGATGTTTCACGTCGCCAATGGCGGCGCGATGTTCACGTCCCTGATCAACGGTGGCACAAACGTCATCGTCCGGATCTTCAATCCGGAACTGGTGATGCAGACCATCGCACGCGAGAAGGTCACGGCGACGCTGATCGTGCCGACCATGATCCAGATGCTGGTCGATCATCCCGCCTTTCACAGCGCCGACCTGTCGTCGATGAAGCAGATGATGTACGGCGCCTCGCCGATCAACGAAGCCTTGCTGAAGCGCGCCATGGCCGGACTACCCGGCACTGAATTCCACCAGCTCTACGGCATGACCGAATTGTCGCCGCTGGCGACGCATTTGCCGTGGGACCAGCACTTTGGCGAAGCCGCCACGGCAAAAGGCCGGCAGCGCGCCTGCGGCCGCGCCGCCGTCGGCTGCGAGGCGCGGATTGTCGATGCCGACCGCAAACCTGTCGCCAGCGGCGTGGTCGGCGAAGTCGCGGTACGCGGCCAGAACGTGATGATGGGCTATTGGGAACGTCCGGAGGAAACCGCGAAAGCCGTGGTCGATGGCTGGATGCACACCGGCGACGGCGGCTACATGGACGACGAAGGCTATATCTATCTGGTCGACCGGATGAAGGACATGATCATCTCCGGCGGCGAGAACGTCTATTCGATCGAGGTCGAGAACGTGGTCGCGCAGCATCCGGCAGTGGCGCAGTGCGCTGTCATCGGCATCCCCGATCCGCAATGGGGCGAGACCGTCCACGCCCTCGTCATTCCGAAGCCGGGCAGCAACGTCAACGCCGCCGAGATCATCGCCTTCTGCAAGGAAAAGATCGCCGGCTACAAATGCCCGCGCAGCGTCGATATCCGCAGCGAACCCTTCCCGCTCTCCGGCGCCGGCAAGGTGCTGAAGCGCGAGTTGCG
>JAQGKA010000216.1 GCA_028290355.1 Tardiphaga sp.
CGCAACTATGTGGATCATGTCAACGAGGGATACCGGGCGCGCGGCGCGGAAATCAAGCTGCCGGAATATCCGCAGTTCTTCACCAAGCCGCCGACTGCGGTCATCGCCCATGGCGCTTCCATTCCACGACATGCCGGCCTGACCGAAAAGCTCGACTATGAGATCGAACTCGCGCTGATCATCGGACGCGGCGGGCGCGACATTCCGGAGGACAAGGCGTTCGAGCATATCTTCGGCTACACCATCCTCAACGATGTCACCGCGCGCGATCTGCAGCGGCGTCATGACCAATGGTTCAAGGGCAAGGGGCTCGACGGCACTTGTCCGATGGGCCCTTGGGTTGTTCTTCGTGCCGATATACCGGACGCCCAGTCGCTGGACATCGAACTGCGCGTCAATAACGAGGTTCGGCAGCGGTCGAACACGAAGCACATGATTTTTTCGATCCCGCGCATCATCAGCGAGTTGTCGCAAGGTCTGACGCTGGAAGCCGGCGATATCATCGCGACCGGCACCCCATCCGGCGTCGGTTATGCGATGGATCCGCCAAACCTGCTCAAGACCGGCGACGTCGTGACATGCCAGATCGAGGGCATCGGCACGCTGGAAAATCGAGTGGTCTAGTTCATTCCTGTTTCGCCATCGCGCACCCTCAACTTCTAAGAGATCTCCATGAAAGATTCGAAGCTACCATCGGGCTGGCCGGGCGATCGTAAGATCGCTCTATCGGTCAGCGTCATGCTCGAAGGCTGGACCGACGACAGCGCGCCCGGAATTGGACCGATGGGCAATCCGCTGAAAGCCGGCGTTCTCGATCTGCAAGGGCAATCCTGGGCGGCGTATGGCCCGCAGGTCGGCGCATGGCGGCTGCTCGACACGCTTGAAGCCGCCGGTGTGAAAGCCGTGTTTTATGTCAGCGGCATTCTCGCAGAGAAATACCCCGATCTGTTGAAGGCGATTGTTGCCGCCGGCCATGAGATCGCTGCGCATAGTTGGGGACAGAACATCGTTCCCGCTTATCAAAGCAAGGCTGAAGAAAAGGCCGACCTGCAGCGCTGTATTTCCGCGTTACAGGCCGCTTCGGGCACCCGACCGCGCGGCTGGATCAGCCCGCGATGCACGCCAAGTCAGAGCACGTCTCAACTGCTCGCCGAAGCAAGCTTTGCATGGCATGGCGACGTGTTCGATGCCGACTTGCCGTATCGGCTGGCGACATCCTCCGGGCCGCTCATGGCCGTGCCATTCACGATGGAAGTGAATGATATGCCGCTCTACATCCGCTACGGAAACGAGCCCGAGGCGTTCACACGGATTCTTCAGCGCATCCTCGAAAATGGCGCGGCAATTCCGCGCAAGCCGTTTTGTCTCGACCTGACCGTCCATGCCCATGTGTTCGGCAGACCGTTCGGCGTAATCGAATTCGCCAAGTCGCTGAACATCGCCAGGCAGCATCAGGCCACGACCTGGCTCACCGACCACGGCACGCTTGCAGACCAGTTCTTGAGCCTGAGCCAGGCCGGAACGTAATCGCCCGCGGGCACGACATCATCTGCTGAAATGAAAACGAGGGAAGCTCAATGTCTAAAGACGGTATGTGTGTGATCATCACGGGATCGGCGTCGGGTCTCGGCGCGGCGACGGCCGCCAGTCTCGCCAAGGGCGGCGCGCGCATTGTCGTGAACTATTCGTCCAGCCAGAAAGAGGCCGAGCAGACCGCCGACCTGTGCCGGGCCGCCGGTGCTGAGGTCATCGTGGTTCAGGGCGACGTGTCTCGCGACGAGGATTGCAAGCGGATAGTCGCTGCCGCCGCCCCGTGGGGCCGGCTCGACGCGCTGATCAACAACGCCGGCACCACCAAACATGTGGCGCATGGGGATATGGACGGGCTGTCTTTCGAGGACTTCCAGCACATTTTTGCGGTGAACACGATCGGACCTTACCAGATGGTGCGCGCGGCAAGAGCCATGTTGGAGGCCGGCGCGAAAGCATCCGGGCGTGCATCGGCAGTGGTCAATACATCTTCCGCTTCGGCGTTTCATGGTGGGGGGTCGTCCGTCGCCTATGCGGCAAGCAAGGGCGCCCTGAACACGATGACGAAGTCCCTCGCCCGCGCCCTTGCGCCACTGATCCGCGTCAACACCGTCTGCCCAGGATACATCGACACGCCATGGTTCACGAAGGGCCGAGGCGCCGAGGCTGCGGCCAAAGTGCGCGATGCCACGATTGCAAAGGTCGCGCTGAAAGTCGCATCGACCGCAGAAGACATTGCAGGCGTCGTTTGCTTCCTGGCAACGCCGCAATCGAGCAACATGACGGGCGAAATCGTCAGAATGGACGCCGGCGCTCATCTCGTGATGTGAGACGACCCCGGTGTCGTGAGTGATGACCACGGCTTCCGCCGCGAACGGGTTCCGGATGGGCAACGTCGAGGCCCCCCATCCGGAACAATCGAAGGCAACGCTTGCTACATTCGGTTCACGATACCTGCTTTAGCGCCGCTGGTGCCGCTTCTTCGCCCTTCAGCTCTTCAAGACGGCGGTGGCGCGTTTCAATTCCCAGCGCTGCGACGGTGATAATCTGAACAACGAGAAGCCCGATCATCAGGGCCATCACGCCTGCGACGCCGCGAGCTTCGAACAGAATGACGACAAGGAACGGCGTTACGATCGTCGCGCCGCGACCCAACGTATTGACGATGCCTGAAGCGCGCAGCCGTACTTCGGTCGGGAACAATTCGGGAATGTAAACGCCGAACAGGAGCGCCACCAGAATATAGATCGGGATCGTCAGCAGAAAGCCAACGGCCGGCAGCATGATCGGATCGGAAATCATCGGATAGATGATCCCCAGCACCACCGTGATCAGCGACGAGCCGATGATGGTCGGCTTGCGGCCCCAGCGATCCGCCGTCAAGGCACCGATGGCCGAGCCGACTGGAGCCCCCAATGCCATCAGCAGCGCATAGCTGAACGACGTCGCCACGCTCAGTCCCTGCTTGATGAAGAACACCGGCAGCCAGGTCACGAAGCCATATAGCAGCGTGTTGATGGTGATCAGGCAGACCGAACCAACAATCATTCGCGAGAGCAGCGGTTGTGTGAACAGCGTCGCAAGGTCGCCCGACGGAGCGACAGTGGGCGCGATCGCTGGCGCCGGCAATGGCTGGCCCTGTGCAGCTTCGCGCTCGATGCTTTGCATCAGCGCTTCGGCTTCTTCCTTCCGACCGACGGCTTCCAGCCAGCGCGGCGATTCCGGCAAGTTCTTGCGCAGATACCAGACGACCAGTCCGCCGATGCCACCGATGATGAACATTGCGCGCCAGCCGAATATCGGGACCACGAATGACGCCACCAGCAACGCGGCCGGAAGGCCGGTGACCACACACACTGCCATCATGCCGAGCCACTTGCCTCGCGATTTTGCTGGCACGAATTCGGTCAGGGTGGAATAGCCGACCACGTTCTCGGCGCCTAGGCCGATGCCCATCACGAAGCGGCAGGCGATGAGTATGGTCATATTGGGTGCGAACGCCGCCGCCAGCGACGAAATGCCGAACAGCAGCGCCACCAGCACGTAGATCGGGATCGTCAGCAGGAATCCGACGGCCGGAAGCATGATCGGATCGGAGATCATCGGATAGATGATGCCGAGCACCACAGCGATCAGCGACGAGCCGATGATGGTCGGCTTGCGGCCCCAGCGGTCGGCGGTCAGCGCGCCGATCGCCGAGCCGATCGGCGCACCCAGCG
This sequence comes from Tardiphaga sp., assembly GCA_028290355.1. Lineage (GTDB taxonomy): Bacteria > Pseudomonadota > Alphaproteobacteria > Rhizobiales > Xanthobacteraceae > Tardiphaga. The sequence continues at coordinate 3,750 of JAQGKA010000216.1, forward strand.
CCATCAGCAGCGAATAGCCGAATGACGTGGCGACGCTCAGCCCCTGCTTGATGAAGAACACCGGCAGCCAGGTCACGAAGCCATAGAGCAGCGTGTTGATGGTGATCAGGCACACCGAGCCGACGATCATGCGCGACGGGAATCAGTTTCTCCATGCCGTCGGCTGACCTTCAACATCGGCCATT
>JAQGKA010000239.1 GCA_028290355.1 Tardiphaga sp.
GCCACGCGGTGGACTCTTCTGCCGCCGTAGTGGCGTTGGGAAAGTTCGCGAATACTTCGGTGTTGAAGCGGCGCAGGAAGCCAATGGCCTCGATGTTTTCGCGGCCGCCATATTTGTTGGGGATCCAGGCGCCTGCGTCGCGGCTGTAGTCGAGATACAGCATTGAGGCCACCGCATCGACGCGCAGACCGTCGACGGCGTAGCGCTCGAGCCAGAACAGCGCATTGGAAACGAGAAAGTTTACCACTTCGGTGCGGCCGTAATTGTAGATCAGCGTGCCCCAGTCCATGTGCCGGCCCTGCAAGGGGTTGGCATGCTCATAGAGCGCGGTGCCGTCGAAATTGCCGAGGCCATGGGGATCGTCCGGGAAATGTCCGGGCACCCAGTCGAGCAGCACAGCGAGACCTTCGGCGTGGCAGGCATCGACCAGCGCGCAAAAATCCTCCGGCGTGCCGAAGCGACTGGTCGGCGCATACATGCCTGTCGGCTGATAGCCCCACGAGCCATCGAACGGATGCTCATTGACCGGCAGGAATTCCACATGGGTGAAGCCGAGGTCGCGGGCATAGCGCGGCAGCGTTTCCGCCAACTCGCGATAGGTCAGCCATTCGTTGTCACCCTTGCGGCGCCAGGAGCCGAGATGCACCTCATAGACCGACATCGGCTTGTTCAGCGCGTTGATACCGGCCGCCGCCGGCCGCGGATGCGGCAGTCTGGTTTCATCGAGCACGATCGAGGCGGTGCTGGGGCGCAATTCCGCCGCGAAGGCCATCGGATCGGACTTCAACGGCAGCTGCTGGCCGTGCGGGCCGATGATGTCGAACTTGTAGTGGTCGCCGGCGATGGCGGCGGGGACGAACAGCTCCCAGTAGCCGACCCCACGCACCCGCATCGGATGCCGCCGCGGATCCCAGAAATTGAAATCGCCGACCAGGCTGACGCGCTGCGCGTTCGGCGCGAACACCACGAAGCCGACACCGGCGACGCTTTCCAGCGTCATCGGATGCGCACCGAGCCTGTCATAGAGCCGCTGATGGGTGCCCTCGCCGAGCAAATAGAGATCGAAGTTGGTCAGGATTGGTGGAAAGCGATAGGGATCGTCGAGATCGACGGACTTGTCGCCGTAGCGCGCGCGCAGCTGATAGCTGGTCGAGCCATTGGCCAGCGTGCCGACGAACAGGCCGGCATCGTGGACGCGCTCCAGCGACGTTGCCGCGCCGTGGTCGTCGATGGCATCGACCTTGATCGCTTCCGGCAGGAAGGCGCGCACGACGGTCTTGTCGTCCTCCTTGTGGGGGCCGAGATAGTGAAACGGGTCGGAATGGCGACCTTCGACGATCGCGTAAGCCTCCGCGGATAACTTGGTCATGCGACCTCCTCAGAGTGCTGATTCAGAATACGAAGCACACCGGCCAGCGGAATCCGCAGCCAGTCGGGCCGGTACGCGAGTTCATACTCGATCTCATAGAAAGCCTTTTCGAGAAGAAAGAAATTCAACATTCCCTCCGCAGCTCCCGGATCGCCCGGCCACAAGCGCGCATCGGTCATGGTATCGCGATAGGCACCAACGAAGGCCGTCGTCGCACGCTCCCGCCAGCCGTCGAGCGCAGCGGCAAGTTTGCCATTTTCGTCGGGCGCGACCTTGAGCGCGCGTTCCAGCGCCGCGGTCACGGAATAGTCGATCGAGCGGATCAGGCCGGCGACATCGCGCGCGGCGGGCGCCTTGCGGCGGCGCTCGGCGATCGGACGGCGCGGTTCGCCCTCGAAGTCGATGATGAAGATGTCGTCCTTGACGATCAGCATCTGGCCGAGGTGGAAGTCGCCGTGGTGGCGGATCTTCAGCCCGTCGATGTTGTCCGGCAGCTGCGCGACCAGCCGGTCGCGCAGGCCGACGCGCAGCGCCAGTAACTCGTCGATCAGTGTCCGGTCGGATTCTTTGGCCGCGCTGCGACGGTGCTCCAGGCCTTCGAAGGCATGTTCGGCACGTACGGCAACCTCGTTGATCCAGACCTTGATATTCTCCGGCGCGGTCGGCTCCGGCTTGAAATCGGCGATGTCATTGCGGCTGGCAAGCGCCATCTGCATTTCGGCGACGCGGCGGCCGGTCTGTGCCATGTAGCGCAGATAGGGCACCTGTTCCTCGCTCTCCGCAAGCTCGGTGCCGCTGGCGAGCAGCCTCTGCTCCTCGACGAAACGGTCGAGATAGGCGGCGGTGACGATCCAGGCGTCGCCCTGATTCTGCACAAAGGCATGGACGATGGCGATCGCGCTGGTTTGGTCTCCTTCCACCAGTTCGACGCTGCCGAGCAATGCGGGCGTGTTGGAATAGCCGGCGATGTCGGTGAGGAAGCGGCCGACCTCGATCTCCGGATTGATGCCGGCCTGGAGCTTGCGATAGATCTTCACGACGTAGTCGCCGTCGACCAGCGCGGTGCTGTTGGATTGTTCGGTTTCCACCGCGCGGATGTTGACCGGATGCTTGAACGGCTTTTCCGCGAGTTTGGCGGTCGGCCTGAATTCAAGCCGTGCCCCTTCCTCCTCGACGGTGAGGGAATTGCGCAGATTGTGCAGCAGCAAGGCGATGAAGATCTGGTCGGTGGCCACATCCAGCAGGGTGCCTTCGCGCGCGCCCTGGCGAACCGCGGCAAAGGCGTGGGGATTGTAACGTTCGCGGTCGAAACGCACCCATTCGATCTGCATCGGCAGAACGTAACGCGTTGTCACATCGCGCTGCGTCGTTTCAAAAAACGCCAGCCAGGGCCTGTTATCGCCGATGTTGCAAAACGGGATCGCGGACGTCAGGCGAGCCTGGATCGCCTTGGGCGAACGCTCGGGATACCAGCGCGTTCGCGCCAGATGTGCCGGCAGCACGTCGCGCTCGAACACGCCGCGGGTGCGGGCGAGCGACATCCAGGTGGCACCAAGCGGCACCACCAGCGTTTCGAATTCCGGCACTGCGGTCGGCACGACATGCTCGGAGACGTCGCGCTCCTTCAACTGGAACCAGTAGAAGCCGTAGGGCGCCAGCGTGATCATGTAGGGCAGTTCGCCGATCGCCGGGAAGGTGGTGCGGCCGAGCATTTCCAGCGGCACGCGCTCCTTCCAGGACGACAGATCCAGTTCGGTGGCCTGCGCCGAGCGCGACAGGTTGGCGACGCAGAGGATCACCTCGTCGCCATATTGCCGGACATAGCACAGCACCGAACGATTGCTCGGGCGGATGAAGGTCATGGTGCCGCGGCCGAACGCCAGCGTCGACTTGCGCACCGAGATCAACCGCTTGGTGGCAGACAGCTGTGACGACAGGCTGCGCGACTGCGCCTCGACATTGACGGACTCGTAGCCGTAGACCGGGTCCATGATGGTCGGGGCGTAGAGTCGCGCAGGGTCGGCGCGGGAGAAGCCGCCATTGCGGTCGGGTGTCCACTGCATCGGCGTTCGTACGCCGTTGCGGTCGCCGAGATAGATGTTGTCGCCCATGCCGATCTCGTCGCCGTAATAGATGATCGGCGTGCCGGGGAACGACAGTAATAGCGAGTTCATCAACTCGATCTTGCGGCGATCATTGTCCATCAGCGGCGCGAGGCGACGGCGGATGCCGACATTGATGCGGGCGCGGGGATCGTGGGCATAGGTCGACCACAGATAATCGCGCTCGACGTCGGTGACCATTTCCAGCGTCAGCTCGTCGTGGTTGCGCAGGAACATCGCCCACTGGCAGTCCGCGGGGATGTCCGGCGTCTGCCGCAGGATGTCGGTGATCGGGAAACGGTCTTCCTGCGCGATCGCCATGTAGATGCGCGGCATCAGCGGGAAATGATAGGCCATGTGGCATTCGTCGCTATCGCCGAAATACTGCTGGACGTCCTCCGGCCACTGATTGGCTTCGGCGAGCAGCAATTTGCCCGGCGCATAGGCGTCAAGCTCGGCGCGCAATTTCTTGATGACCTTGTGGGTCTCCGGCAGGTTTTCGTTGTTGGTGCCGTCGCGTTCGCAAAGATACGGAATGGCGTCCAGCCGGAATCCGTCGACGCCGGCATCGAGCCAGCGCTTCATCACCTGCACGACCGCGCTGACGACGCGCGGATTGTCGAAATTCAGGTCGGGCTGATGCGAGAAGAAGCGGTGCCAGTAATAGGCATTGGCCTCGGGGTCCCAGGCCCAGTTCGATTTTTCCGTGTCGGTGAAGATGATACGCGTGCCCTGGTACTTCTGGTCGGTGTCGCTCCAGACATACCAATTTCGCGCGCTCGAACCGGCGGGGCTGCGCCGCGCGCGCTTGAACCAGTTGTGCTGGTCGGAGGTGTGATTGATGACAAGTTCGGTGATAACCCGCAGGCCGCGTCGCTTCGCTTCCAGAATGAAGCGACGGAAATCCTTCATCGTCCCGAAGTCCGGGCTGATGGAGCCGTAATCCGCGATGTCGTAGCCGTCATCGCGACCGGGCGAGGGATAGAACGGCATCAGCCACAGCGCGGTGACGCCTAGTTCCTGCAGGTAGTCCAGTTTCTCGGTGAGTCCCGCAAAGTCGCCAATACCGTCGTTGTTGCTGTCCGCAAACGCCTTGACGTGCAGCTGATAGATGATGGCGTCCTTGTACCAGAGGCGATCAACCTTGGCGTCGCCCGGCGCAACTGTCGAGTGGATGGTTCGCATCACGTGCATTTGAGGGCTTTCAGGCGAGACAGCGGAAGAAAATGGCGGGATCGCGCATGGGGTCGATACGGACGCGGAGGCCGCCCCATTCGACGGGGTGGCGTTCCCCCGTGATCAGGTTTTCGACCGCCGCAATGTCGCGGCGTTCGCCCTCCACCATCACCTGGCTGTTGATCGGCAGCCAGACCTCATGCGGATCGCGCGACAGCGAGATCGCACCGGCGACCATGTTGGTCTGGTCGACGGACTCCTTGACGAAGCCGATGACATTGACGTCGTCGACCGCCATGAAACGCAGGTTGCTGGTCTGCTGCAGGGCGCCGTTGGCGCGGCGGGCCATGTTGAGGTCGCGGATATAGGACTTGATGTTGCCTGGCTGGTCCCAGTCGCGTGTTCTGATCTCGTATTTTTCTGAGTTCAGATATTCTTCCCTGCCCGGAATGGGCTCATGCTCAAGTAATTCAAACCCGTTATAGATGCCGTAGGTGCTGGACAGCGCCGCCGCCAGCGCCACGCGCGCCTTGAACATCCAGGCTTCGCCGCTCTGCAGGTGAAACGGCAGGATGTCCGGCGTGTTGACGAAGAAGTTCGGGCGGTAGAAGTCGCGTTCCGGATAGCCGCAGAGTTCGTTGAGGTATTGCTCGATCTCCCACTTCTGCGTCCGCCACGTGAAGTAGGTGTAGCTCTGCGAGAAGCCGAGCTTGGCCAAACCCTTCATCAGCTTCGGCTTGGTGAAGGCTTCGGCGAGGAACAGCACGTCCGGATGCCCAATCTGCACTTCGTGGATCATCCACTCCCAGAACCGCAGTGGCTTGGTGTGCGGATTGTCGATGCGGAAAATCTTCACGCCCTGGTCGACCCAGAACAGGATCACATCGCGCAGCGCATTCCACAGCGACCCCGCGTCGTCGCAGGTGAAGTCCGGATTGACGATGTCCTCGTATTTCTTCGGCGGATTCTCCGCATATTTCATCGAGCCGTCCGGCCGGCGCTTGAACCAGTCGGGATGCTCGGTGATCCAGGGATGATCCGGCGAGCACTGCACGGCGACGTCGATGGCGACTTCCATCCCCTGCGCCTTGCAGGCCGCGATCAAGGCGTGAAAGTCTTCCATGGTGCCGAGTTCGGGGTGCAGCGCGTCGTGGCCGCCCTCGATGCCGCCGATGGCATAGGGGCTGCCGACATCGCCGGGCTCTGCGGTCAGCGCATTGTTGCGGCCCTTGCGGTTCGTCACGCCGATCGGGTGGATCGGCGTGAAATACACCACGTCGAATCCCATCGCCGAGACATCGGGCAGGCGCGCGATGCAATCGCGGAACGTGCCGTGTTGGCCGGGCACCGTGCTCTGGCTGCGCGGCACCATCTCGTACCACGCGCCGTGGCGGGCGCGTTCACGGTCGACCATCAGCGGCAGCAGCAGCGACCGCGTCAGGTCCGGGCGCAACTGGGCTTCGGACATGGCGTTGCGCAGTTCGGGCGTCAGCAGCGGTTCGGTTTCGCCGGTCTGCAGGTATTCCTCACATTGCTTGACGATGATGGCCGAGGCTTCCGGCCCTCCGGCCTGCGCCTTGGTCATCAGACCCGCGCCTTCCAGCGCGTCCAGCGTGACGTCCTGTCCGGCCTTCAGCTTCAGTTCGAAGCCGTGGCGCCAGGTGGCGAATTCGTCGGTCCAGGCCTCGATGGCATAGACGTAGCGGCCAATGGCATCGGGCGTGAATGAGCCGCCCCAGCGGTCGTTGACCTCCAGGGTCATGGGCGTGCGATTCCAGTCGCGATCCTGCTCGCGGCGCCAGACAATGGCGGCGGCGATGACCTCGTGGCCGTCGCGGTACAGGTCGGCATAGACGTCGATGCGCTCGCCGACGATCCGCTTGATCGGAAACCGGCCGGCGTCGATGATCGGATAGATGTTTTCGATGTGGAAGGCCCCGCCCGCGGCGACGCTTTCCACGATTTGGGTGGTTTTGTTCACGGTGATGCCATCGACATTTGGATGTCGTCCCATTTCGAGTTGCGGAAAAGAGACGGTGCGATCATATACAAAGCCCCGTGACAGGCGTTTGGTTCCCTCGGGAACCCAGCTTAGATAGAAGCGTTGAAAACGGCTATCCTCTTCCTGAAATTCACAAATTTCGCAGCAACTCCCGATTGTTGCGTTGCAAACAGCGTGCCGTATGGACCTTTTCGCCAAAGCTGCCGAGCTCGGAATCCAGACCGGCTTTCACGACGGACAGGGGCGCTGGCACACCACCGACGAAGCCGCCCTGAAGATCATCCTCGACGCCATGCCGGTGCGGACGCCGCACCGGTTTCTGGAGCACCCCGTGGTGGTCCGGTCGGGGCAGGCCGAGCGGACCTACCTGACCGAGGCTGCCACGTTCCCGCTGCAGTGGAAAATCAGCGATGGCGTTAAGGTTATCGCGAAGGGCGAGACCGGAGATCGCAGCATTTTATGGCCCCTGGATCTCCCCTCGGGCGGCTATCGCCTGCACCTCACCGATGCGTCGCTGTTCAGCGAAGAGGCGCCGCTCATCGTGGCGCCCACAAAAGCGTTTCGCGGCGAGTTCGACCGCTCCTGGATCCTCGCGGTGCAGCTTTACGGCGTACGCTCCGCGCGCAACTGGGGCATCGGCGACTTCACCGATTTGCGGAGCCTGATCGAAATGGCAGCGAGCATCGGCGCCGGCGGCGTCGGCCTCAACCCGCTGCATGCGCTGTTCGACGATCGCCCGGCCGAATGCAGCCCGTATTCGCCGAACAGCCGGCTGTTTCTCAACCCGCTCTATATCGACGTCGAACAACTGCCGGAATTTGCCGCCAACGATAGCGGCGATGCGCTGGAAGAACTGCGCTCTGGCACTTTCGTCGACTACGTGGCGGTGGCTGCGGCGAAATCGGCCGCGCTGCGTGCGGCGTTCGAGGAATTTTACGCCAATCCGAAATCGCGGCGCCAAAAGGCTTTTGCGGCTTTCCGTGCCGAGCGCGCGCCGTTGTTGACGCGCTTTGCCTGCTTCGAGGTGCTGCGGCACAAATTCCGGACCGCGTGGTGGGATTGGCCGGAGGAATGGCAGCACCCCGACGATGTAAAATGCGAAGAATTCCGCGCCGGGCCCGATCGCAAGGAAGTCGCCTATATCGAATATGTGCAGTGGAATGCCGATCTGCAGCTCAAGGCCTGCCACGATCTCACCGCCACGCTCGGCATGAGCGTCGGGCTCTATCTCGACGTCGCCGTCGGCGTGCAGAGCGGCGGTTTCGACGCCTGGAATGAGCAGATCGCGATTTCGCGGCATCTGTCGATCGGTGCGCCGCCGGATGCGCTGCAGCCCGCCGGGCAGAACTGGGGCCTTGCCGGCTTTAACGGCGCCGGCCTGGAAATGCAGTCCTTCGCGCCGTTCAAGGAGATGCTGCGCGCGTCGATGCGTTATGCCGGCGCGGTCCGGCTCGATCACGTGCTCGGGCTGAACCGGCTCTATGTGGTCCCGCACGGTTACGCCGCCGACAATGGCGCCTATGTGAAGATGCCGCTGCAAGCCCTGCTGGCGGTGTCGGCGCAGGAAAGCGTCGCCAATCGTTGCGTGGTGATCGGCGAAGACCTCGGCACCGTGCCGGAGGGGTTTCGCGACGAACTCCGGGGATGGGGCATCTGGTCGTATCTCGTCATGATGTTCGAGCGCGACGATCGCGGCGCGTTCCGCGGCGTCGAGCATTACGTGCCGGACGCGCTGGT
>JAQGKA010000279.1 GCA_028290355.1 Tardiphaga sp.
ATAGGTGAGGGCTGGGCGGGCCCCCGGTAGCCAAGCATCCGATAATTCCACGCCTCACACGCCAGCCTGTCAGCTTCTTTGCGAGCCTTGGCCGCGCGCTCAGCCGCCGCACTGATCGTGGGGCCGAACAGCCTCTCTCGTGACTCGATGCCCATGCTTCAGTCTCGCAGGTGCTTCGGAAAGCCGATCTGATCCAGGTAATCGTCGCGGGTTTCTGCGTCACGGCCTAGAGAAGATCAAAACCATAGGCGACGCCTACATGGTGGCATATCGGACCAAACGGTCTCGACGAAGCCGACCTCAATCTTCGTACCTGTCTGTGTCGTCCAAGCAAACTCGAGTGACCTCGCGTGAGGATCAATAACGAGTGCCGTAAGGTGGCCGGTCCCATAAGCTCCAGTATCCAGTGCGATAATTCCTGGTGACGAATGGTCGGCGCGACTCCGTGATCGTGTGCCCGTGGACGACGACGTGTGAGAAGGGGGCCGCGTACTCCAGAAACGGCTTCCGAATTGTCAGACAGTCAGCACGTTTCTGCTCGTGGATCGATCGATCCGGATGAATTCCCGCGTGCACGAATGCGAATGGGCCATCGATTTCAATGAGAGAGGCTTTCTCGAGAAGCGAAACATGGTGCTGATAGTCGAGCTTGATAGCGGCCCTGGCCATGCTGACGTCGGCTTCATAATCGTAATTGTGAGGGTGGTGAGGCCTCCATTGCGAATCCAAAAATCAAACATGGCGGGATCCGGGTCGTCCGTTCCAAGGATACGGAGAAAATAGTCGTCGTGGTTGCCTAGAAGTAGTTTTGACTTCGTCCAACGGTCCAACGTGGACGCGACGAGATCGAGGCAGCCTTTGCTGTCGGACCCTCTGTCAACAAGGTCCCCAAGGAATAAGACTTTGGGCTCTTGTTGGCGTCGAACCGCGTCGGATTTGATGAAGTCGAGCAACGACGAAAGTAAAGTGGAGCGCGGAAAACAAACGGCGCCGTATTCCGGAAGTAAATCTGCTCTTCGTCGCGCTGATAGGCGGGAGTGCGGGTGCAATCGCAGGTCAACAGGTCCTTCGGCACAAGACATGGAAAGAATTCGATTGTCGTCATGTCGTCGCGATTGTGGCTCTGTCAATTCCGACGGTGAGGCGCGGAATATTCCAGGCGCTGGGCATTCGTTAGATCTTGGTCGCGAGAAGCCGGAGGGGTCCGGGCACGATCGATAAGCCGATGGTTGCGGAAATGCTGGCCAAAGGAACCTGAGGCGATGAAGGAAATCTTGAGAGATCAGCCGATCGGTCGGCTTGGACGACCGGAGGGGATCGCTTCCGCGGTCCTATGGCTGTGCGGACCTGGCTCAAGCTTCGTGATCGGTCACGCACTTGTGGTCGACGGAGGGTTTACCGCGCACTGAAGGTTCTTTATCGGGGTTGCCGTATCCTTGTTGTGTTGCGCCGACGAAAATTGCACCGAGTGACGGCGAGCGACCGCGAAATATGTTCGCGCTCACGTCCTCACCGCAGCAGTAGCTTATGAAGAGCGAGAAACAATCATGATCAAAATCAAGATCAACGGCCAGGATCAAGCTTGGGATGGCGATCCGGATTTGCCGCTGCTCTGGTTGTTGCGGGACGAAATCGGATTGACAGGCACCAAGTTCGGCTGCGGTCAGGCCCTCTGCGGCGCCTGCACCGTGATCGTCGACAAGCAGGCCGTGCGCGCCTGCGTCACGTCGGTCTCCGACGTGGCTGATCGTGAAGTCACGACCATCGAGGGTTTGGATCCAACTGGTGATCACCCGGTGCAAAAGGCCTGGCGTCAGGTCAACGTCCCACAATGCGGTTACTGCCAATCCGGCCAGATCATGCAGGCGGTCGCACTGCTGACGGAAAATCCGAAACCCACTCATGACCAGATCCGCGAGGCGATGGCAGGGAACATCTGCCGTTGCGGGTGCTATCAGCGCATCGAAAACGCGGTTCATCTCGCTTCGACGGGAGTCTGACCATGAACATCGTCACCAATCCCCAAAAGCTTCGTGGATTTGAGAAGCAGATCAAGGTCGAGAAAATCTCTCGACGCGGTATCCTGAAGGGCCTCGGCGTCGCGGGTGGTTTGGTGCTCGCCGCGCCGTTGATGTCGCGGCAGGCGTTCGCCGCCTACCAGACCGGTGCCAGCAAGATGCCTCACGGCGTCGTGGTGAACCCGCGCGTGTTCGTCGCCATCGCGCCCGACGGTATCGTCACCATCATCGGGCATCGCGCGGAGTTGGGTACTGGCGTCCGTACCAGCCTGCCGCTGATCGTCGCGGAAGAAATGGAGGCAGACTGGACGCGGGTGAAGGTCAAGCAGGCCTACGGCGACGAAGCGAAATTCGGCAATCAGGACACCGACGGTTCACGCAGCACGCGGCATTACCTGATTCCGATGCGCCAGATCGGCGCCGCAGCACGGGTGATGCTGGAGAGTGCAGCCGCCAGGCGTTGGGGTGTTCCTGTGACCGAGGTCAGGGCGCAAAATCATGAAGTGGTCCATGCGTCGAGCGGTCGCCGTCTCGGTTTCGGCGAACTGGCTGAGGACGCGGCGAAGCAGTCGGTGCCGAGCATCGACGCATTGAAGCTGAAGGATGCCAAGAATTTCCGTTACCTTGGTAAAGGCGAGGTCAGCATCGTCGATTTACGGGATATTACGGTCGGCACCGCACATTACGGCATCGATACGCGTCTGCCCGGCATGAAATATGCGGTGATCGCTCGCCCGCCGGTGACCGGTGGCAAGCTGGTATCATTCGATGCAGCCGATGCGCTGAAAGTCTCCGGCGTCGAGAAGGTCCTGGAGGTGAAGGGTTGGCCCTGGCCGTCCAAGTTCCAGCCGCTTGGCGGCGTTGCGGTGATCGCACGCAACACCGGTGCCGCGATCAAGGGCCGCGACGCCCTCAAGGTTGTCTGGGAAGATGGTGCCAACGCCAGCTACGATTCAGTCGCTTACCGCAAGCAACTGGAGGAGGCCGCGCGCAAGCCGGGCCTCGTCGTCCGCACGGAAGGCGATGTCAATGCGGCGCTCAAGGGCGCCTACAAGGTGGTGGTCGGCGAGTATTACATGCCGCATCTCGCCCATGTCAGTATGGAGCCGCCGGTGGCGGTGGCCGACGTCAAGGGCGACAAGGTGGAGGTCTGGGCGCCGGTGCAGAGCCCCGGCGGGACCCGCGAGGATGTCGCCAAGACGCTCGGCATTCCCGAGGACAACGTCACCGTCAATGTTACGCTGCTGGGCGGCGGCTTCGGGCGCAAATCGAAATGCGATTTCGTCATCGAGGCGGTGCTGCTGTCCAAGGCCATTGGCGCGCCGGTCAAGGTGCAATGGACCCGCGAGGACGACGTGCAGCACGACTTCCTGCACACGGTCTCCGTGGAACACATCGAGGCCGGCCTGGACAAGTCCGGGAAGGTGATCGCATGGCGGCATCGCAGCGTGGCGCCAAGCATTGCCTCGACCTTTGCGGCCAATGTCGTGCATCAGGCGCCGTTCGAACTCGGTATGGGGTTGATCGACGTGCCGTTCGAGGTCGCTAATCTCCAGTGCGAGAACCCGGAAGCAGCCGCGCATACCCGCATCGGCTGGTTCCGCTCGGTGTCGAACATCCCGCGCGCCTTCGCGGTGCAGTCCATGGTCGGCGAACTGGCGCACGCCACCAACCGGGATCAGAAGGAGATGCTGCTCGACCTGATCGGCTCGCCGCGAATCGTGAAGCTGGATTCTGTGAAAGATCCGTGGAACTACGGCGAGCCTTACGGGAGCTACCCGATAGACACCGCCCGCCTGCTCCGCGTCGTCGAGGTGGTGGCCGACAAAGGCAAGTGGGGACGCAGCGTCCCGAAAGGCCATGGGCTCGGCATCGCCGCGCATCGCAGCTTCGTCAGCTATATCGCGACCATCGTCGAGGTCTCGGTCGACGACAAGGGTAAGCTGACGGTGCACCAGGTGGATACTGCCATCGATTGCGGTACTTACGTCAATCCGGAACGCATTCAATCCCAGATCGAAGGTGCGGCAATCATGGGCCTGAGTCTGGCGAAGTACGGGGAGGTCACGTTTAAGAACGGCAAGGTGGAGCAGGGCAACTTCGACACCTTCCCAGTGATCCGGATGGATGAATCACCGATAGTGACCCACGTGCACATCGTCCCGCCGGATTCCGATGCACCGCCGAGCGGCGTGGGCGAACCGGGTGTGCCACCGTTCGCGCCTGCATTGACCAATGCGATCTTTGCCGCAACAGGTAAACGCATCCGTGCGCTTCCGATCGGCAAGCAATTGGAGACGTGAACGAGAAGTGCATTCTGCCAAGGGGTACGACAGCAGGCGATCATATACTCTCGACCGCTTCACCCTCTACCGAATTCGCGTGACAGCGCCGAACGCTCCGCGGCCGCGTATACCTTGTCGAAAGTGAATAAGACGAGGTCCGCGGAATTTCGCGTCCGTCGCCCAAAGGCTCGCGTAAGTAGGAAACTCGCTAGGTATAAAGTGAACTCCGAGTCAGCGATCCGTCGCAGAGCGATCACCCAGGGGCGTCACCTAAATCGTTCGGCACGAAATCCGGAGCGACAACGCGCGCCAAGGTATCGAGGGTCGAAGCACGCGCGAAACCTTCCTCGCAGAGGCAACTCCCGACGACTTCGGAATCCGAACAGGCTTCAGAAAGCCAGGTCTTTGCCGCGCTTGGCGGCAGCGCTTCGCCGCTGTCGAGAAGACGAACGAGTCGTCTCAGCACGTTCTCGCGGCCGAACGCGGCACAGGCCTCTCGGATGACGCCACCAACCGACGGGATCCTCCCGCCCAACGTCACCAACGCGGCTTGTTCGCCCGTCGGGCCTCGTATTGTCTGCGGGCCTCGACCATCGCAGGACGGTGCTCGGTCGCCCAGTCGTGGAGCGCCTTCAGCGGATCCCGGAGGCTTCGCCCGAGATCGGTCAGCTCGTAGTCCACCCGGGGCGGAATCGTCGGAAAGACGGTGCGGGTGACGAGGCCGTCCTTCTCCAGTCCCTTGAGCGTCAACGTAAGCATGCGCTGAGAGATGCCGTCGATCACCCGCCGGATCTCGTTGTAGCGCATCGACCCATGGAAGAGAGTGCCGACGACCATCACGGTCCACTTGTCGCCGATGCGTGCCAAGGTGTCGGCGATTTCGCGGCCCGCGGACTGGCAGGCCTCGTGCGGATCCTGCCGGGAACCTGGTGGATCGCGACGGACAGAAATGTGCGCGTGGCTCAAGAATGTGCCTCCTTGCGGGAATTCAGGCGGCCTGCATCTTAGCGTAACGAACAGAATGTGCCTAGGGCGCCGAAGGAGCACCGGCGGCGGCTGCGCGGCATGTTCGACAGCGAAGAGGATGTACCAGCCATGAAGCTTCTCCACGTCGACTCCAGCATCACCGGAAACGAATCCATCAGCCGTCGTCTGACCGCGGACATCGTCGCTCACCTCCGTGCCGGACGGCCAGACATCCAGGTCGTCTATCGCGATCTCGACGCGGTGCCCGTTCCGCACCAGTCCGCAGCCCTGATGGCGGCGCGCTCCGGAGCAGCGGCCGGGGACAATATGCGGGCCGAGGTCGCCGCCGCCGACACAGCGCTTGAAGACTTCCTCTCCGCCGACATCGTCGTCATCGGCGCCCCGATGTACAACTTCGGCATCCCGAGCCAGCTCAAGGCGTGGATAGATCACCTCGCCGTGCCGGGGAAAACTTTCACATACAGCGAGGCAGGCGCCGCAGGCCTATGCGGGGACAAGCGCCTCATCGTCGCCTCGACGCGCGGCGGCATCTACTCGGCGCAGTCGCCCAAGGCGACCCACGACCACCAGGAGAGCTACCTCAAGGGCTTCTTCGCCGTCATCGGCGTCACCGACATAAGCTTCGTCCGGGCCGAAGGCGTCCGCATGGGCGACCAACTGAAGGAGCAGGCGCTCGCCGTCGCACGCGAGGAGACATCCGCGCTGCGTGCGGCTTGACAGCCCGAAGCGATCGCGAGTGCGGTCGCCATTTCGCCAGGCGCGAGGATGCCTTCATCATCGGTGCCGAGATGGACGGCGCTCGTCGATTGGCCTGAGGGGATTCCGCTCAGCATAATGTGGCCGAAGAGCAAACAGACGCTGCCGAAGGTTTCGACGTTGGTTGATCTCCTCGCATGTTCGCTTGGAGAGAACCAAACCGGGTTGCTCGCGCCGACATCCTGAAAGAAGTCGATCTTCCATTGCCCAAAGGCAGCTTCTGGCGCAAAGCGGTCCCTTCTATGAGCCGCTGTTTCGAGCTTTCCGATCTTGGACCTGTCGATCCGCTGGGCTAAAGTCCGCATAATCCGGCGACATCGCGAGTGACGGATCGCGGTCGCGGAGCTGTTCGGCCACGATCGAGCGCAGCCAACGGACCGCCGGATCGTTCTCCATTCTCCGATGCCAGAACTGCTTGAGCTCGATGAGCGGGATGTTGACCGGGGGAGGCAATAGCTTCAACCCGCTGTCGGCATACCATGCGCCCAGCGAAAGCGGTACGGTCGCGATCATGTCGCTGTTCGCAATCATCTGCGGCACGCTCATGAAGTGCGGAAGATGAAGTAGTACCCGACGCTCCAATTTGAGATCGCGGATCCGACGCTCGAATATTTCCTGGCTGCGGCCGTCCTGGTTCACGACGAGGTGGTCCGCGGCAAGGAATTCGTCGAGCGAAAGCGTTTCGCCGATTGTCGGATGGTTTTTGCTTACGATGCAGACGAAGGGATGATCGAAGAGACCTTCCGCCACGATGCCGGCTCCGGTCAGGTCCGGAAAATATCCAATTGCAAGATCGATGTCGCCGCGTTCCAGGGAGTTCTCCAACTGATCGTGGG
Organism: Tardiphaga sp.; assembly: GCA_028290355.1. Lineage (GTDB taxonomy): Bacteria > Pseudomonadota > Alphaproteobacteria > Rhizobiales > Xanthobacteraceae > Tardiphaga. The sequence goes on from JAQGKA010000279.1 coordinate 6,883, forward strand.
AGGACGTGACGCAGCGCATACTCGCTTTCGGAGCCAACGCTCGTAGCCTCGCGAGCAGCGGCGGAACGAAGATCATGACGCCGATGTCGGAAGTCGTGATCGTGAAGACCCGGTCGGTGTCCTCCGGATGAAATGTCGGCGTCCGGAGGATGTCGCGGGAAATCATGGCCAGCACTGCTTTTACGGGCTCGGCGATCGACTCCGCGAACGGCGTAGGTCGCATGCCACGGCCGGTCGAGACAAAAAGCTGATCGTCGAAATACTCGCGGAGATGTCGGAGGTTGGCGCTTGCCATAGGCTGGCTCATCACAAGGCGCCGCGCGACCGCCGACAGATTTTGCTCCCGGTACAAGCCGTCGAACAGCAGTAACAGGTTGAGGTCCAGCTTCCTGATATCCATCACACTGATATCTCATATTTGAAAATGACAGATTGTCAATACCGGAGCTCCGGATAAACCTCCCGGCAAGGAAGACCAATAATGCCGCCGCGGCGCGGACTGGGAAGGAAACGGCATGATCTCGCTAAGCAAACCTTTGCGCGGAAAGACACCTGCTACCTGCAGCGCCGAAGCGGAATCGCGCCTCCACGCCGTCGCATCTGAAGGCACAACGTCATTGTCGACCGCTCCCAATTCCGACGCCTATGTGCTCTCGCTGGTCTGCGACGATGAGCCGGGTATCGTTTCAAACGTTACAAAGTGCCTTTTTGAGAACGGTGCCAACATCGTAGAGGCCGAGCAGTTCAACGACGCCGGCAACGCCCGCTTCTTCATGCGCGTCTCGGTCACGGCGGATCCATGGCGGATGGCCGGACTGCGATCGTCCTTCGCGCCAATTGCCGAAAAATTCGGAATGAAGTGGTGGCTCCGCGCCCGCTCCCAACGCAAGAAAGTGCTCCTGCTCGTCTCCAAGTCTGACCATTGCCTCGGCGATCTGCTCTACCGGCACCGATTGGGTGAACTCGACATGGACATTGTCGGGATCGTCTCGAACCATCCCCGCTCGGCCTTGAGCGTCAGCCTGATCGGCAACATTCCGTACCATCATCTGCCGGTCACGAAAGAGACCAGGCCGGCGCAGGAAGCCCAGATCAAGTCGATCGTTGAAGAGACGCGCGCGGATCTCGTCGTTCTCGCGCGCTACATGCAGATTCTGTCGGATGATTTTGCGAGCTATCTATCGGGACGCTGCATCAACATCCATCACAGCTTCCTGCCAGGCTTCAAAGGAGCCAGGCCCTATCACCAGGCACATGCCCGCGGCGTGAAGCTGATCGGGGCCACCGCCCATTTTGTCACCGGCGATCTCGATGAAGGTCCGATCATCGCGCAGGACGTGGAGCGCGTGAGCCATCGGGACACGCCCGACGATCTCGTCCGGAAAGGACGCGACATTGAGCGACGCGTCCTTTCGCGGGCCGTTCTGCTGTTTCTCGAAGACCGCGCGATCATCAACGATCAGCGCACCGTCATATTCGCTGATTGATCAAAAGAAGGACGATTTCGATGCTACCCGCAAACCTGCGCAAAGTCCCGGAAGGCTACTTTACGTCCCGCTGGGGCCAGCCCGAATACACCGACTGGATCGACGAAACCATGTCGTGGAAACAGACGTGCTCGATCGGCGACTGGACTTTCCTGTGGGAACGCCGGTTCAAGGGCCCCGACACGCTCAAGCTGTTCAGTGACACCTCGGGCAGCAGCTTCGCCAAGTTCGACATCCTGCAGTCGAAGCACGTCACCCACACCACATCGAAGGGAAAGGTGATTGCGGAGGGCATCCTGACGCGGCTTTCCGAAGACGAATATATGCTGTTCGGACGCGGCACTTTCTGGGTCGACTACGTGCGCCGCCACGGCAATTACGACGTCACGTCCGAGGCCGACGACTGGTTCAACTTCCAGGTGGCCGGCCCGACGTCGCTGGCGCTGATGGAGAAATTGGCGAACAAGTCCATGCGTGACATCAAGTTCATGCACTCGGGCGAGATCGAGTTCGCGGGCTGCAAAATGCTGGCCCTGCGCCAGGGCATGTCCGGCGAGGTCGGTTTTGAATTGCAGGGCCCCGTCGACAAGGCCGCGCAGGTCTACGACGCGATCGTGGCCGCCGGTGCGGAGTTCGGACTGCGCCGCCTTGGCGGGCGCTCGATTTTTATTAACCACCTCGAAGCATGCTTCCCGACGATCGTCACTGACTACATGCCAGCGATCTTCGACGAGGAGATGAAGGGGTATCTGGCGGAATTCAGGGCGGCGATGCCGGCATTCGCCTCGACCTTCAACGTCGCGGGCAGCTTCGAAGCCGACGACGTCAGCGCGTGGTACCGCAGCCCGGTCGAACTCGGTTGGGGCCGGAACATCAAGTTCGACCACGACTTCATCGGACGTGCGGCGCTGGAGGAGGAAGTCGCCAATCCGCGATGTCTGATGCGGACCCTCGTCTGGAATGGCGCCGACGTCGCCGATGTCTATGCGTCGCTCTTCCAGAAGGACGAGAAGCCTTACCAGTTCATGGAGATGCCGCGCGATCAGCGCGGGTTCATGTACGCAGATCGCGTGCTCCACAAGGGTAAGGACGTTGGCGTCGCGACCT
>JAQGKA010000290.1 GCA_028290355.1 Tardiphaga sp.
CCTGCGGCCCCGCGGGATCGTCCTTCTCGTCGCTGCCTTGAATGATGACGCAGGGCGAATTACGCCGGTCGGCATATTTGAGCTGGTTGCCCATGTTCTTGGGATTGCCGAGATAAAGCTCGGCGCGAATGTTCGCATCACGCAAGGCCGCGACCATTTTCTGGTAATCGGCGACGCGATCGCGGTCGAACACGGTGACGACCACGGGACCGAATTCCGGTTTGGTGTCGAGCTTGCCGAGCACGGTGAGCGCGGCCTGCAGCCGCGACACGCCGATCGAGAAGCCGGTCGCCGGCACCGGCTCGCCGCGGAAGCGCGACACGAGACCATCGTAGCGCCCGCCGCCGCCGACCGAGCCGAAACGCACAGGGCGACCTTTTTCGTCCTTCGCATCGAGCAGCAGTTCAACTTCGTAGACCGGGCCGGTGTAGTATTCGAGGCCACGGACGACGGAGGGATCGACGATGATTTGACCGTTGTATCCAGCCGCATCAACCAACCGAGCGATCTCTTTCAGTTCGTCTAATCCCTCAACTGCCCGAGCCGAGTCCTGGAATAGCGTTCTGAGCCAGCCCCATATTTTCAGAGAGATGTTGTACTCGTCGTCGCCCGCGACTTTGCCGGCATCAACTCTTTCCAACACTTCTTGTCGGTCACCAGCGTACGCAAAAATCTGTCGTTGAACGTCAGCTCGCGCATTTACGAAACTCTCGATCTTAGAAATTTGAGCCTTCTCAAGGCCTGCACCTTTTGTGAAATCGCCCTTGCCTTCTTCCCCGCCGTCCCATCGGCCAGGGCCTAGCAATTTGCGAATTTCCTCAACCGGAAACTTGTCCATCTTGTCGATGGCGCGCAGCACCGTCAGCCGCTGCCCGGCATTCTCCTCGCCGCCGAGGCCAATGCTCTCCATCACCCCGTCGAGCACCTTGCGGTTGTTGACCTTCACCACATAGCTGCCGCGCGGAATCCCCAGCGCTTCCATCGTATCCGCCGCCATCATGCACATCTCGGCGTCGGCCGCCGGCGAGGCGGAGCCCACCGTATCAGCGTCGAACTGCATGAACTGTCTGTAACGGCCGGGGCCGGGTTTTTCGTTGCGGTAGACGTAGCCGGCGCGGTAGCTGCGATACGGCTTCGGCAAGCTGTCAAAATTCTCGGCGACGTAGCGCGCCAGGGGCGCGGTGAGGTCATAGCGCAGGCTGATCCACTGCTCGTCGTCGTCCTGGAACGAGAACACGCCCTCATTCGGTCGGTCCTGGTCGGGCAGGAACTTGCCGAGCGCGTCGGTGAATTCCATTGCCGGGGTTTCCACCGGCTCGAAGCCGTAGCGCTCATAGACCTCGCGGATGGTCTCGGTCATGCGCCGGGTCGCCGCGATCTCCGCGGGTCCGCGATCGCCAAGCCCGCGCGGCAGTCGGGCGCGGAGTTTTTGGGGTTTTTTGGGTTTGTCGGCCATGATCGGGGTCGTACCAGCGCGGGCCCAGCCCAGCAAGCGGGGCAAGCCCCCCGTTCACCACTATGTCACCTTCCGGAAATAGCCCGCATTCCCGGCAGAAACCGTGTTACCAACCGGACATACACCGACAAATGCTTTGAAGGTCCCGAGGGGCTGGTGAGTGATGGCTGGCCCGACGATCCCACAGGACTTTCTGAAAGCCGAGAATACCGGCCTCCGGCTGCTGCTGGAGCAGGCCGGCATCGACGCCGATGCGCTGCTGGCCCAGGCCGGCATCGACGCGCGGGAGCGCGAGACCGCGGACAAGCTGCAGAAGCTGATTCTCGAAGAGCTGCACCACCGCATCAAGAACACGCTGGCCACGGTCAGCGCCATCGCTTCGCAAAGCCTGCGCACCGCCACCAGCATCGAGCACGCCCAGCAGGCGATCGAAAGCCGGCTGCAGGCGCTCGGCCGCGCCCATGACCTGCTGCTGCAGGCGCGCTGGAGCAATGCCAGCCTCGCCCACATCGTCCGCGGCGCTACCGAGCCCTATGACAGCCAGGACGCCGTCCGGTTTTCGATCTCCGGCCCGGACATCGCGATCACCTCCGGCGCAGTGATCGCGCTGGCGATGACGCTGAACGAACTCTGCACCAACACCACCAAGTTCGGCGCGCTGTCGGTGCCCTCCGGTCGCGTCGAAATCGTCTGGACAATCGACGAGCCGTTGCAGCGATTGCGGCTGCTCTGGACCGAGAAGGATGGGCCCGCCGTGCAGGCGCCGACGCGGCGCAGCTTCGGCACGCGGCTGATGGAAACCCTCGGCAAGCAGCTCAACGGCGACGTCGATCTCGCATACCAGACCAGCGGATTTATTTACTCGCTCGATGTGCCGCTGAAATCCCTGAAACCGCCAAATTAGGCTGAAATATACGCAAGCTGCTCGCCTGACGGCGTTTCCGTCCCCTCGCGAAGCTGATAGGTTCCGCGCCTCACCTACGCCGCGTTCGCGAAAATACATGAGGGACTAAAATGTTAGACAAGAGCCCGCCCCGGAAGACCGTTAACGTGCCGAACGATCTGGCCGCCTTCTGGATGCCGTTCACCTCGAATCGCGCGTTCAAGCTCGCCCCGCGCATGCTCGCCGGCGCCAAGGACATGCATTATCTCACCACCGATGGCCGCAAGATCCTCGATGGCGCCGCCGGCATGTGGTGCTCCAATGCCGGCCACGGCCGCACCCAGATTGCCGAGGCCATCAAGCACTCCGCCGACACGCTGGATTACGCGCCGCCGTTCCAGTTCGGCCATCCGCAGGCATTCGAGCTGGCCACCCGCATCGCGGATCTCGCGCCCAAAGGCCTCGATCACGTATTCTTCTGCAATTCCGGTTCGGAAGCCGCGGACACCGCACTGAAGATGGCGCTCGCCTATCACCAGATCCGCGGCGAAGGCTCGCGCACCCGGCTGATCGGCCGCGACCGCGGCTATCACGGCGTCGGCTTTGGCGGCACCTCGGTCGGCGGCATGGTCAACAACCGCAAGATGTTCGGCACGCTGCTGGCCGGCGTCGATCACATCGCCCACACCTATGACCGCGAGAAGCAGGCCTTCAGCAAGGGCGAGCCGGAATACGGCGCGCACTTCGCCGACGATCTGGAGCGGCTGGTCGGGCTGCACGGCGCCAACACCATCGCCGCTGTGATCGTCGAGCCGATGGCCGGATCGACCGGCGTGCTGCCGGCGCCGAAGGGCTATCTCAAGCGCCTGCGCGAGATCACTTCGAAGCACGGCATCCTGCTGATCTTCGACGAGGTCATCACCGGTTTCGGCCGCCTCGGCGCCGCCTTCGCCGCCGAACGCTACGGCGTGACGCCGGACCTGCTCACCTTCGCCAAGGGCGTCACCAACGGCGCGGCCCCGATGGGCGGCGTGATCGCACATGATACCGTGCACGACACCTTCATGACCGGCCCCGCCCATGTGGTGGAGCTGTTCCACGGCTACACCTATTCGGCGCATCCTCTGGCCTGCGCCGCCGGCCTCGCCACCCTCGATATCTACCGCGACGAAAAGCTGTTCGAGCGCGCCAACAAGATGGAAGGCATGTTCGCCGACGCCGTGATGTCGCTGAAGGGCCTGCCCAACGTGGTCGACATCCGCACCGTCGGCATCACCGCGGGCATCGATCTGGCGCCGAACAAGGAAGGCCCCGGCAAGCGTGGCTGGGAGGCTCTCAACAGCGCCTTCCACGAGCACGAAGTGCTGTTCCGCACCGCCGGCGACACCATCGCGCTGACGCCGCCCCTGATCGTCAGTGAAGACCAGGTCGGCGAGATCGTCGACAAGGTCGGCAAGGTGATCCAGGCCGTCGCGTAAGCAACAAGCCGCACCGCCTCCTAACCTCTCCCCGCCCCGCGGGGAGAGGAAGCGCGCTGGCGGTGCCGCGCCGCGCGGAACCTTCATCTGATGTTCTCGTTCCATTTGTCATGCCGGCCGTTACGGCCGCCCGACGGAACGAGGTTTCGGACATGCTTCCCCTTGCGAGTGCCCGGTTGCGAACCGGGCTGGCGCTGAAGCTCCATCAGGTCAGGCGCGCCACCGAATCCTATGCGCGCGATCGCGCCGCGCAGGGCCAGGGCGCCGTCGTCTCCTATGCCGTGGCCGGCGGGCTCTATGCCGCCGCCGGAATTTTCCTCATTGCCCTGCTGCTGGTCGGCGTCACCGCGCTGTTTCGCTGGGTCGAACTACGCTACGGCCTGTTCGAGGCATTCGGCGCCAGCGCCGGCGTGCTGCTGATCCTCGCCATCATCTGCGCCGCGCTCGCCGCCAGCCGGCTGAAGCGCCCGGC
>JAQGKA010000327.1 GCA_028290355.1 Tardiphaga sp.
AAGTTTCCGGAAGCGGCGCCGGGCAGGTCTATCTCGCGCCCGATTTGGCGCGGGCGTTCGATGCTGCGGAGAAGGCCGCCGAGAAGGCGGGCGACAGCTTTGTCACCGTCGAGCGGCTGTTGCTGGGGCTGACGCTTGAGAAAGACAGCGATGCCGGCAGCATCCTGAGAAAGGGCGGCATCACGCCGCAGAACCTCAATGCCGCGATCGAAACCCTGCGCAAGGGGCGCACGGCGGACAGTGCGACCGCCGAGAACGCCTATGATGCGCTGAAGAAATACGCGCGCGACCTGACGCAAGCGGCCCGCGACGGTAAGCTTGACCCCGTCATTGGCCGCGACGAGGAAATCCGCCGCACCATTCAGGTGCTCTCCCGCCGCACCAAGAACAACCCGGTGCTGATCGGCGAGCCCGGCGTCGGCAAGACCGCGATCGTCGAAGGTCTGGCGCTGCGGATCCTCAATGGCGACGTGCCGGAAAGCCTCAAGGACAAGAGACTGCTGTCGCTCGATCTCGGCGCGCTGATTGCGGGCGCGAAATACCGCGGCGAGTTCGAGGAACGGCTTAAAGCCGTGCTGCAGGAGGTCACTTCCGCCGAAGGCAGCATCATCCTGTTCATCGACGAGATGCACACGCTGATCGGCGCCGGCAAGGCCGACGGCGCGATGGATGCGTCGAATCTGCTCAAGCCTGCGCTGGCGCGGGGGGAATTGCATTGCATCGGTGCGACCACGCTGGACGAGTATCGCAAGCACGTCGAGAAGGATGCGGCGCTGGCGCGCCGGTTCCAGCCGATCTTCGTCTCCGAGCCGACCGTCGAGGACACCATCTCGATCCTGCGCGGCTTGAAAGACAAATACGAGCAGCACCACGGCGTGCGCATCACCGATTCCGCACTGGTGGCGGCGACCACGCTGTCGAACCGCTACATCACCGACCGCTTCCTGCCCGACAAAGCCATCGACCTGATGGACGAGGCGGCGGCGCGGCTGAAGATGCAGGTCGATTCCAAGCCGGAAGAACTCGATTCGATGGATCGGGAAATCATCCGGCTGAAGATCGAGCAGGAAGCGCTGAAAAAGGAAACCGATGCCGGCTCGAAGAGCCGCTTGCAGGCGCTGGAAAAGGAACTCGCTGAGCTCGAAAAGAAGTCGGCCGACCTGACCTCGCGCTGGAGCGCGGAGAAGAACAAGCTGTCGAACGCGCAGAAGCTGAAGAGCGAACTCGACGCGCTTCGCATTGAACTCGCCAACGCTCAGCGCCGCGGCGAATACCAGCGCGCGGGCGAACTCGCCTATGGCCGGATTCCCGAGCTTGAGAAGAAGCTCGCCGAAATCGAGGCCAGGGAGGACAACGGCGAGATGATGGAGGAGGCCGTCACGGCCAACCACATCGCGCAGGTGGTGTCGCGCTGGACCGGGGTGCCCGTCGACAAGATGCTCGAGGGCGAAAAGGACAAGCTCCTGAAGATGGAAGACAGCCTCGGCAAGCGCGTCGTCGGCCAGGCCGAAGCCGTGCGTGCGGTGGCAACCGCGGTGCGTCGCTCGCGCGCGGGCTTGCAGGACCCGAACCGCCCGATGGGCTCGTTCATGTTCCTGGGGCCCACCGGCGTCGGCAAGACCGAGCTGACCAAGGCGCTGGCGGAATATCTGTTCAACGACGAGACCGCGATGGTCCGCCTCGACATGTCCGAATACATGGAAAAGCATTCGGTGTCGCGGCTGATCGGCGCGCCTCCGGGATATGTCGGCTATGACGAGGGCGGTGCGTTGACCGAAGCGGTGCGGCGGCGGCCCTATCAGGTGGTGCTGTTCGACGAGATAGAGAAGGCGCATCCCGACGTCTTCAACGTGCTGCTGCAGGTGCTTGACGATGGCCGCCTGACCGATGGTCAGGGCCGCACCGTGGATTTCCGCAACACGTTGATCATCATGACCTCGAACCTCGGTTCGGAGTTTTTGGTGAACCAGCCGGAAGGCGAGGATACGTCCGAAGTGCGGGAGCAGGTGATGGGCATGGTGCGGGCGCATTTCCGGCCCGAGTTCCTCAACCGCGTAGACGAGATCATCCTGTTCCATCGCCTGCAGAAGAGCGAGATGGGCCGGATCGTCGAGATCCAGTTCGCTCGGCTGCAGAAGCTTTTGGAAGAGCGCAAGATCACGCTCACGCTCGATGCCGCGGCGCGGGACTGGCTCGCCGCCAAGGGCTGGGATCCCGCCTACGGCGCGCGCCCGCTGAAGCGGGTGATCCAGCGCCATCTGCAGGATCCTCTTGCCGAGATGATCCTCGCCGGCGAGGTTGCCGACGGCGACCGCGTCGTGATCTCGAGCCAGGGCAACGTGCTGACCTTCAACGGCAAGGCGCCGCAGACCGCCGAGATCGCGCAGTTCGACGCGCCGATCCCGAAGCGCAAGCTGCAGTGAATTGATCGATACGTCTTCCTCTCCCTTCTAGGGAGCGGGGAAATCGGAGATGCATCATGGGAATAGCCAGTTACGAAGTTGTTGGTTCGGGCGGTATCTGGCGCGTCAAGCACGACGGTGAACCGATAGGCAGATACCAAACCAAGGAAGCCGCTTTCGAGGCAGCTGTTACTGCTGCTTCATTGGCCGTTCGGGAAGGATACCAGGTCCAACTTTCAGTACCCGGAGCTCGAATCGAATCTTGATGGGCCTGACTTTCACGACCTCGGCGCTGGCGGAACCAAGGGAGACGTCTCATCTCTACCGAGTTCGCACTCAAGCTCACTGCGCCAGCAGTGAAATTGAAACCTTGAAGCGCGCCCGGCGATGCCCAATACCAGTCCATTTTCGTGAGCTGGCATCCTCAGATCGACGACACGGATGCCCTACCGCGCGCGAAGTCTTGTCCGAACCCTCAGGTGTGGACGCGCGACCTATGTCGTTGGTGCTAATGGCACGCGGCTACAACAGAAACCTGCGTTGCGCGCGATCGGCCGGCCAGACCAATCCGAACCCGAGCTTGAGCGGTTCGCCGTGGGCTACGTGGCGATCCCCAAAGCGGTTACTGATGCGGAATTTGACACCCATCAGAGCGATGATGAATTGGCATGATACCGTGAGCGCGAGGCGCACCGGAGCTGCGCATGGCCGACCTCCTATTGATCAAGACGCTAGTCGTCATCCTTGCCTCCGTCAGCTCCATCAGCTTGGTCGCGCGCGCAGGGCTTCCGGCGGCTGGCGGTTACTTATTGGCTGGCTTGGTCATCGGCCCGCACGGTCTACATCTCATCGCCACGAGCGATGAAACGAGATTCTTGGCGGAGCTCGGCATCATTTTTCTTATGTTCATGGTGGGTCTTGAGTTTTCGTTCTCGGCAATGATTGCCGCACGCCGCGATGTTTTCGTCGCCGGCAGCCTGCAAGTCGGCTTGACCGTTTTGATCGTGGCGGGAATCGCCATGCTGTGGGGCGTTGGGTTACCCACCGCTGTGCTGCTCGGCGGCGCGGTCGCCATGTCATCGACCGCCATCACGCTCAAGCAATTGGTCGACCAGGGCGACGTCAGTAGTCAGCAAGGCCGTCTCGTGCTGGGAATCCTGCTGTTCCAGGACCTTGCGGCCCTTCCATTTCTCGCTGTGCTCGGCGGCTGGAAACAGAGCGGCGGACCCGAGCCGTTGGAAACGCTGCGCCAGCTCGGAATAGCAGCGGGCGCATTCGGCATCGCGGCTTTCGTTTGCAAGCCGGTTTTTCGCACCTGGCTCACTTGGGTTGCCAGAACAAACTCGGCAGATCTCTTTCTGCTCACCGTTCTGTTGCTTGCGCTAGGTACGGCATTCGCCGGACGTTTGGCCGGCCTTTCCGCGCCGATCGGAGCGTTCCTTGCCGGTATGGTGGTCGGCGAAAGCGATTTCCGTCATCAGGTAGAAGATGACATCCGGCCCTTTCGCGACGTCCTGTTGGGCCTGTTCTTCGTTACTACCGGCATGGAGGTTGATCCATCCACCATCACTGCAGCACCCGTGGCCGTCCTCGCCTGGATCATTGCGTGCCTGCCGGGAAAGGCCCTTGTCGTGTTGCTGGTCGGCGCGATTATGCGTTGGCCGGCCCCGGTTAGTACGCGAGCGGCCCTGATTCTGGCACACGGCGGAGAAGACGGTTTGCTGCTGCTTACCCTGGCGATGAAAGTGGGTGCCATAGAACCGAACGTTGGGCAGCCTGCTCTTTTGGCTTTGGCCGCAACCATGGCGCTCGGCCCAATGCTGATTCTGCGGAGTGCGCGGTTTGCGGAGTTCGTTAACGGTGCGTCACATCGCTCCAAGGCGGACGCCGAAGAAGCCGCCATCCGCGCGGAAAGTCAAAATCTCGGGGATCACGTAATCCTGTGCGGTTGTGGACGCGTGGGCCGGCTGGTGTCCCTCGTGCTTGAGGCCGCAAAGGTTCCTTACATTGCGGTCGAGTCCGATCTGATACGCTTTCGCAGGGCAAAGAAATCGGGGCACAAGGTGGTGTTCGGGGACGCAGGCCGGAAAAGGGTCTTGGAAGCCGCCGGCGTCACCCGTGCACGCCTTGTCGTGGTAACGTTTGATCGACGCCATGCAGTCGAGCGTATTCTTCACTATGCACGTGAGCAAAATCCAGCCGTATCCTCGATTGTGAGTGTCGCCGACGATCAGGAAATCATATCGTTTGTGCGGGCCGGAGCCAGCGCGGTATTTCCAGAGAATGTCGCGGCAGGCTTGGCGCTGGCCGACCAAGTGCTGCTCGTCTGCGGTTTCTCCCAGGACACGGCCGCAAATATTGTCACTACGGTTCGAGCTGAACTCAATCCCGAACTGCGCGGGCGCGTAGGACGCTGAGTTGGGTACGTTATCTCTCACACGCCAGCCCTTTACTGGCCCTCGTGTGAACTGCTGGTGGAGTACTGGCAACATCGGCAAGGAACGCGCGATCGAACTAATTGGCCGAGTTCGTCACACCATTCATACTGTTTCGGCCGGTGCTATTGCGCTCGCGTCCGACCAACCGTTGTCGGATCTTGATCGATCACGCTGCAGGCAATCCGACTACCGGCGTTTCCTGCCGGATCGGTCACGTAGTCATCCTTGCCGTTGTGGATTACCACAGCGGTGCCGTCGGACTGAAAGACGGAATTGGGCTTGGCTCTATCGATCGTGATCGCCGTATCGACCAGTTCGACTTCGAGCGAGCCGTTTGGCGGAATATGCGAGTTCGGCACGTCGCCGGCATGTCCTGGCCCTGCCACGATACCGTGGTGCGTGTTGCCCGGATTGAAGCGCGAGCCCGCCGAGTCGAACGAGGCGGCTCACTTGCCCACGGCATGAATGTGGATGGCATGCTCACCCGGAGGCATTCCCTTGATCGAGAGCTAGCGCAGAACCCCGGCCGGGGTCTGCTAAAAAAGACAGTGCCGACGTCCTGGCGGCTTGTGTCCTGCAACACCGCATTGGCAGACTGGGCGGCGGCGGGAACAACTGGCGCGGTCGCCAGCAAGACGGTCACGCTAACGGCGTGCGTGCATTTCAGAATGTCCATGCCTTGGGCCTGTCAATGACGACCCCTTGGTCGATCCCCATGCCTCCGTATTTTGAATTTTCAACGATAATGTCCGCCCCGATTGGAAGCCGAATCACCGCATTTGTTTCCTCAATGCACACATGGTGCACACGAAAGCCTCAGTGCACACGCATGGCGATGTTTACTCAATCGCATTCCGATCCGGCCG
>JAQGKA010000328.1 GCA_028290355.1 Tardiphaga sp.
CTATCGCATCGCATCGGACAATCCAAAAACAAGATTGGGTCTTCCCGAGATCAAGGTCGGCCTGTTCCCGGGTGGTGGCGGCACGCAACGTTTGCCGCGCATGCTGCAGCCGCAGGACGCGATGCAGATGCTGCTGAAGGGCGAGGCGATCAATCTCACCAAGGCCAAGGCGATGAACATCGTCGGCGCGGTGGTGCCCGCAGCCGATCTGATCAAGACCGCAAAAGACTGGATCAAGGCCGGCGGCAAGGCGGTGGCGCCGTGGGACGAAAAGGGTTTCAAGCTGCCCGGCGGCGCGGTCTATTCCAAGCAGGGCATGATGATCTTCCCCGCGGGGAACGCGATCTATCGCCGTGAGACCTATGACAACTATCCCGCCGCCCGTGCCATCATGCAGTGCGCCTATGAGGGCCTGCAATTGCCGATGGATGCCGCGTTGCGCGTAGAGTCGCGCTACTTCTCCAAGATCCTGCAGAGCAAGGAGGCGGCGGCGATGATCCGCAGCCTGTTCATCTCGATGCAGGAGCTGAACAAGGGCGCGCGCCGTCCGCCAAATGTGCCGCCGACCAAGGTCAAGAAGCTCGCCATCATCGGCGCCGGCTTCATGGGCGCCAGCGTCGGCTTCGTCTCGGCGCGCGGCGGCATCGATGTGGTGCTGATCGACCGCGACCAGGCCAGCGCCGACAAGGGCCGCGGCCATTGCGAGGCCGCGATCGACGGCCTGATCGCCAAGGGCCGCGCCAAGGAGGCGGACAAGGCGGCGCTGATGGCGAAGATCACCGCGACGGCCGACTTCGACGTGCTGAAGGAATGCGACCTCGTCATCGAAGCGGTGTTCGAGGATCGCGCGGTCAAGGCCGAGATCTACAAGAGGGCGCAGCCGCTGCTGAAGGAGGGCGCGATTTTCGCCTCGAACACCTCGACTCTCCCGATCAATTCGCTGGCCGAGGAATTCGCCGACCAGGGCAAGTTCATCGGCATCCATTTCTTCTCGCCGGTGGAGAAGATGATGCTGGTGGAAATCATCGTCGGCAAGAACACCGGCGATGTGGCGCTGGCGACCGCGCTGGATTACGTCCGCGTCATCGGCAAGACGCCGATCGTGGTCAATGATTCCCGCGGCTTCTTCGCCAACCGCTGCGTGCTGCGCTTCACCGCCGAAGGCCTGGAAATGCTGATGGAAGGCGTGCCGCCGGCGATGATCGAGAACACCGCCAAGATGGCCGGCATGCCGGTCGGACCGTTGTCGCTGTCCGACGAGATCGCACTCGATCTGGTGCTGAAGATCATGAAGGCCACCGAGGCCGATTTGGGCTCGCAGGCGGTCGACCAGGCGCAGAAGAAGCTGATCGTCGAGATGGTGGAGAAGCAGGAGCGTCTCGGCCGCAAGAACGGCAAGGGCTTTTATGAATATCCTGCCAAGGGCAAGGGCCAGAAGAGCCTCTGGCAAGGTCTCGGCGCGCTGGTGCCGAAGCCCGTCGATCCCGACACGCTCGACGTCGAGGAACTGAAGCAGCGTTTCCTGGTGGTGCAGGCGGTGGAAGCCGCGCGCACCGTGGAAGATCACGTCATCACCGATCCGCGCGAGGCCGATGTCGGCTCCATCCTCGGTTTCGGCTTCGCGCCGTTCACCGGAGGCACGCTGAGCTATATCGATTTCATGGGCACGAAGAACTTCGTCGCGCTGTGCCACAAGCTCGAAGCCAAATACGGCTCGCGCTTCACGCCGCCGAAATTGCTGGTGGAGATGGCAGCGAAGGGCGAGACCTTCTACGGCCGCTTCCCGCCGAAGAAGCTGGCGGCGGCGTAAGGCACACGGCGCGTTTCGCACCGGCGGCATCCGCAGTCTCTGTCATGGCCGGGCTTGTCCCGGCCATCCACGATGTTCTGCGAGAACGTGGATGCCCGGGACAAGGCCGGGCATGACGAACGATGGGGCCGTGATCGCGGCCCAAATACAAAGGGCCGGATCATCGATCCGGCCCTTTGCGTCGAGCGATGAAGTCAGCGCATCACGCCGCCTTCATCAGGCCTTCCTTGGTCATGGCTTCCTGCACCTTCGGGCGCGCCGCGACGCGGTCCTTGTAGGCCATCAGGTTCTTGAAGCCGGAGAGATCCATGCTCATCCGGTCGGCCCACTTCAGCATCACGAACAGGTAGCCGTCGGCGACGGTGAACTGCTTGCCCAGCAGATAGTCGGAGCCGGCCAGCGCGCCGTCGATATACTTGAACTTCGACGTCAGGCGGGTCTTGAAAAAGCCCTTCACCTCGTCGTCGAAGACCGGCTGGAACAGCGGGCTGAAATTCTTGTGCAACTCGCCGTTGAGGAAGGTCAGCCATTCTTGCAGCTTGCGGCGCTCGTCGGTGCCGACGGCAGGCGCCAGGTTCTTGGCGGTAGCCTGGTCGGCGATGTACTGCACGATCACCGGACCCTCGGTGACCAGCTCGCCATTGTCGAGGCCGAGCGCGGGCACCTGGCCCTTGGGTTGATGGCCAGGTAATCGTCGCCATTTTCAAGCTTCTTGGCCTTGAGGTCGACCTTCACGAGGTCGTAGGGCAGGCCGGCTTCGAGAAGTGCGATGTGCGGCGACATCGAGCAGGCGCCAGGCGAATAATACAGCTTCATCGAAATTCCTCCCTCGGGATCATTGGTTTAACCAAAGCCGTGACTAAATGCATATGCATCCAATAGTCAAGATTGATGCAGCTGCATCAAGTGGGCTAGGGTGCCGCCACCATATGGATGACGTGATGAAACGCAAACCTTCCACCGAGGCGACCGCCGCCTGGATCCGGCTGATGCGGATCCAGAGCCGGGTGCTGGACGCCGTCGAGCAGGATTTGAAACGGGCCGGCTTTCCGCCGCTGGCCTGGTATGACGCGCTGCTCGAGCTGTCGCGCTCGCCAACCGGCGAGATGCGCCCGGTCGAGCTGGAAAAGCAGATGCTGATACCGCAATATTCCACCTCGCGGCTGATCGACCGGCTGGTCGACGAGGGCCTTGCGGCCCGGCGCGAATGCAAGAACGACAAGCGCGGGCTGTTCGTGGAGATCACCGGGGCCGGCCGCGAGCTGCACAAGAAAATGGGCTGCGCCTATTCCACGGCGATCGAGAAGCATGTCGGCTCCAAACTCTCGGACGCAGATGCAGCAAAACTCTGCGGCCTGCTCGACCGGCTCGGCTGCGCGTGCCATGAGAGTCCGGCACCGGCCGCCAGAGACGCCGCGCCGGCACGATGAACCTAAGCCTACCTCCTGCGTTTGCGGACCTCGCGGTTCGCCGGCGTCCCCGACACTGCGCGCGTTTCATTGCGGCGCCTTTCATCCGGAATTTTCATGGCGCGTGACCAGATCGATATGACGCCGCTGCAGTCGCGCGACGAACTCGTGGCGTGGCTGGCGGACGGCGTGAAGCCGCCGTCGGAATTCCGCATCGGCACCGAACACGAGAAGACGCCATTCACGCTGCAGGGCCACAATCCCGTGCCCTATGAAGGTCCGCGCGGTATCGGCGCGGTGCTCGAAGGCATGAAGCTGCTGCTCGGCTGGGAGCCGATCATGGAAGCCGGCAACATCATCGGCCTCTATGACGTCACCGGCGGGGGCGCGATCTCGCTGGAGCCGGGCGGGCAGTTCGAACTGTCCGGCGCGCCGGTGGAAACCGTGCATCAGACGCAAGCGGAATTAATGGCGCATCTGGCGCAGGTGCGGGAAGTGGCGACGCCGCTCGGCATCGGTTTCCTCGGGCTCGGCCTGACGCCGTCATGGTCGCGCGCGCAGATCCCGGTGATGCCGAAGGGCCGCTACAAGATCATGACCAACTACATGCCGAAGGTCGGCCAGTATGGCCTCGACATGATGTATCGGACCTGCACGGTGCAGACCAATCTCGACTTCTCCTCGGAAGCCGACATGGTCAAGAAGTTGCGTGTCTCGGTGGCGCTGCAGCCGGTCGCCACAGCTTTATTCGCCAATTCGCCGTTCACCGAAGGCAAGCCGAACGGCTTCCTGTCGTTCCGCTCGGAGATCTGGCGCGACACCGACAATGCGCGCTCCGGCATGATTCCCTGGGCGTTCGAATCCGGCATGGGCTTTGAGCGCTGGGTCGATTACGCGCTCGACGTTCCCATGTATTTCGTCAAGCGCGGCGACACCTACATCGACGTCTCCGGCTCCTCGTTCCGCGATTTCTTCGAGGGCAAGAACAAGATGATTCCCGGCGAAAAGCCGACGCTGTCGGACTGGGCCAATCATCTGTCGACGATCTTCCCCGAGGTGCGGCTGAAGCGCTACCTGGAAATGCGCGGTGCCGACGGCGTGCCATGGAATCGGCTGCCGGCGCTGTCGGCGTTCTGGGTCGGGCTGCTTTATGACGACGTTGCCCTCGACGCCGCCTGGGAGATCGTCAAGAACTGGTCTGCCGGGGAGCGCCAGGCGCTGCGCGACGATGTGCCGAAGCTCGGCTTCAAATCCCGCATCAAGGACCGCTATTTGTTCGAGGTCGCCAAGGAATGCCTGGCGCTATCCCATGGCGGGCTGCGCCGCCGCGCCCGGCTCGACCAGGGCGGCCGCGACGAGTCCCGGCATCTGGAGCCGCTCGACCGGACCATCGACCTCGGCAAGACCCCGGCCGAGGAGATGCTCGACAAGTACAACGGCTCCTGGCACGGCTCGGTCTCGCCGGCCTACAAGGATTACTGCTTCTAGATCAGCGGCTTGCTGAATTCTGAAAGACTGTTCATCGGCCGTACAGGTGGCGCGCGGTCAAATGGCCTTTCGCGCTGCACTGGCGCAACCCCGCTGAAAGTCATTCCGCATGTCGAGGAACCGCCTGTTCAGAGCGTGTCTGGCAGCGTTCGCCATGCTGGCGGTGATCGCTGCCGTCAATCCGGCGCGCGCGCAGACCAATTTCGACCGGCCCGGCGGCGATTACTCCCACGCGCCATCATTGTCCGGCGACCCCGCCGAGTGCGCGCTGGTCTGCGAGCGCGACAAGCGCTGCCGGGCCTGGAGCTTCAATTATCCCAGCGATAATTCGGAAAACGCGGTGTGCTGGCTGAAGAACAGCGTGCCGCCGCGGGTCGAGAGCTATTGCTGCGTCTCCGGCGTCCGCGGCGCCGGCGTCATCGAGCCGCGTACCGGCCCGGTGGAAACCTCGACCGACCGCTTCGGCGGCGACTATCGCAATTTTGAGCTGAAGAACGACGACAAGGCCGAGCGCGGCGACGCCTGCCGCGACGCCTGCCATGGCGACAACAAATGCCGCGCCTGGACCTTTGCCAGACCGGGCTATGCCGGCAAGGGCGCCCGCTGCTTCCTGAAAAATGACATCAAGCCGCCGCGGCGTAAACCAGGTTTCATTTCGGGCGTTGTGAGGTAGCAGCTATCGCTGGCGAAGGAGCGGACCAATGACACGCATCGCAACTGCAACCGCATTCGGAGGAGCCTTGATCGCGATCACCACTGTTGCCGCCGTGGCGCATCACGGCTGGGGTAGCTACGACGCGGCCAATCCGGTCACCGTGAGCGGTCCGATCGAAAGCACCAGGTTCGAGAATCCGCACGCCACCATCGTGATCAAGGGAACCGACAAGGCCTGGACGGTGACGCTGGCGCCAACCTCCCGCATGAGTGCGCGCGGCGCGTCGGCTGATGTCGTCGCGGTCGGCAAGACGGTTTCGGCGTTTGGCTATCCTTCCACCGTCGAGAAAGATGAGATGCGCGCCGAGCGCATCACCGTGGACGGCAAAACCTACGAACTACGATAGCGGCGATTCTGGTGACCGACGCCGCGCCCGCGATCTTCATTGCTCTCGAAGCATCAGCCATCGGTGCCGCGATCAGGCAGTCGCGCTGGCTCTATATGACCGCCAATATCGGCCACATCGTCGCTTTGGCCT
>JAQGKA010000354.1 GCA_028290355.1 Tardiphaga sp.
TTGACATCAGCGTGAAGGCAGTCGGCGACCTGCACATCGACTTCCACCACACCACCGAGGACGTCGGCATCGCGCTCGGCCAGGCGGTCCGGCTGGCGCTCGGCGACATGGCCGGCATCAACCGTTATGCCTCCGTCCACCTGCCGATGGACGAGACGCTGACCCGGGTCGTGATCGACATCTCCGGCCGGCCGTTCCTGGTGTTCAAGTCGGCGTTCCCGACCCAGAAGATCGGCGAGTTCGACACCGAACTGGTGCGCGAATGGTTCACCGCCTTCGCCATGCAGGCGGGCGTGACTTTGCTCGTCGAGACCCTATATGGCGTGATCAGCCATCATATCGCCGAATCCTGCTTCAAGGGTCTGGCGCGGGCGCTGCGAACGGCGATTGCGATCGATCCGCGCAACGCCGGCGAAGTGCCGTCCACCAAGGGTCAGCTCGGCGGCTGATTTGCCATCGTCGGGTTTTTGCGGCGGAGTTTTGCCATGCCGGTCTACACAGTTCATGCGCCTCTGGCCGCAAGCCGGGAGGCCGTTGCCGCGACGGACAAGTTCGAGTTCGTGCGCGACGGCTTTCATTTCTGGGCGTTCGTCGCCGGGTTGATCTGGCTGGCCTGGCACCGGCTGTGGCTGGCGCTGCTCGGTTACATCGTGCTGTCGATCGTTGCCGAAGTCGCGCTGTCGATGCTGTCAGCCGGTGCCGGCACCCGCATAGCGGTGATGCTGCTGTTCGCGCTGCTGATGGGGTTTGAGGCCGCCAGCCTGCAGCGCTGGACGCTGTCGCGCCGCAAATGGCATCAGCTCGATATTGTCGTTGCCGATGACGAGGAAACCGCCGAGCGGCGCTTCTTCGATCGCTGGACGGCGCAGCGCAGCCTGATCAATGACCCATCCGCGATCGATCGCGGCGCGCCGCCGCCGACGCGCAACATTCCGGGACAGCCGTTCTCGCGCCCGCCGTCCGCGGCGCACAGCGATATCATCGGGCTGTTTCCGCAACCGGGAGCGTCGCGTTGAGCGTTGCCATCATCGATTACGGCTCCGGCAATCTGCACTCGGCGGCGAAAGCCTTCGAGCGCGCCGCGCGCAGCATGGACGTGCCCGACAAGATCATCGTGACGCGCGACCCCGAAGTGGTGTTTCGCGCCGACCGCATCGTGCTGCCGGGCGTCGGCGCCTTCGCCGATTGCCGCAAGGGCCTGGATTCTCTGGACGGCATGGTCGAGGCGATGACCGAAGCGGTGCGCGACAAGGCCAGACCCTTTTTCGGCATCTGCGTCGGCATGCAGCTGATGGCCACCCGCGGCAAGGAACACGTCACCACCGATGGGCTGAACTGGATCGCCGGCGACGTCGAGAAGATCTCGCCGCGCGAGGAGAACCTCAAGATCCCGCACATGGGCTGGAACACGCTCGACATGGTCCGCGAGCATCCGGTGCTGGAGCGGCTGCCGCTCGGCCCGAAAGGTCGCCACGCTTATTTCGTGCACTCGTATCACCTCAACGCGACTAACGAAGCCGACGTGCTGGCGCGCGCCGACTACGGCGGTCCGGTCACCGCCATGGTCGGCAAGGACACCGCGATCGGCACCCAGTTTCATCCCGAGAAGAGCCAGCGCTTCGGCCTGGCTTTGATTTCCAATTTTCTGAAGTGGAAGCCGTGATTCTTTTTCCCGCCATCGATCTGAAGAATGGCCAGTGCGTCCGCCTCGAGCAGGGCGACATGGCGCGCGCCACCGTGTTCAACCTCGATCCCGGCGCCCAGGCGCGTTCGTTCGCATCGCAAGGCTTTGAGTATCTGCATGTCGTCGATCTCGACGGCGCCTTTGCCGGCAAGCCGATGAATGCGCAGGCTGTGGAGTCGATGTTGAAAGCCGTCACCATGCCGGTGCAGCTCGGCGGCGGCATCCGCGATATCGCGACCATCGAGGCGTGGCTCGGCAAGGGTATCGCCCGCGTCATCATCGGCACCGCCGCGGTGCGCGATCCCGCTCTGGTGAAGGAAGCGGCAAAGGCATTCCCGGGCCGCGTCGCGGTCGGACTCGACGCCCGCGACGGCAAGGTCGCCGTCGAAGGCTGGGCCGAGACCTCGCAGGTCACCGTGCTGGAAATCGCGCAGCGTTTTGAGGATGCCGGCGTCGCCGCGATCATCTTCACCGACATCGCGCGCGACGGCCTGCTCAAGGGCCTCAACCTCGACGCCACCATTGAGCTGGCCGAAAGCATTTCGATCCCCGTGATCGCTTCGGGCGGTTTTGCCTCGATCGACGATGTCAAGGCGCTGCTGGAACCGCGTGCCAAAAAACTCGCCGGCGCCATTGCCGGCCGTGCGCTGTATGATGGCCGGCTCGATCCGGCCGCCGCTTTGGCGCTGATCAAGTCCGCACGCGCGGCGGCATAGGAGCCATCATGTTCAAGGTGCGCGTGATCCCCTGTCTCGACGTCAAGGACGGCCGCGTCGTCAAGGGCGTCAACTTCGTCGATCTGCGCGACGCCGGCGATCCCGTCGAAGCCGCGGTGGCCTATGACGCCGCCGGCGCCGATGAACTGTGCTTCCTCGATATCAACGCCACCCACGAGAACCGCGGCACCATGATGGACGTGGTCCGCCGCACCGCGGAGGCCTGCTTCATGCCGCTGACCGTCGGCGGCGGCGTCCGCACCGTCGATGATATCCGCGCGCTGCTGCGCGCCGGCGCCGACAAGGTGTCGATCAATTCGGCCGCGGTCAGCCGCCGCGAATTCGTCAAGGAAGCCGCGGAGAAATTCGGCGACCAGTGCATCGTGGTGGCAATCGACGCCAAGCGGGTCAAACGAGCAGGCGGTGGCGAGCGCTGGGAAATCTTCACCCATGGCGGCCGCAACTCCACCGGCATCGACGCCGTCGAATTCGCCCAGGAAGTCGTGTCGCTGGGCGCCGGTGAAATCCTGCTGACCTCGATGGACCGTGACGGCACCCGCCAGGGCTTCGATATTCCGCTGACCCAGGCCATCGCCGACAGCGTCCACGTTCCGGTGATCGCGTCCGGCGGGGTCGGCAATCTCGATCACCTCGTGGAAGGTATTCGCAGCGGCCACGCCACGGCGGTACTTGCGGCATCGATTTTCCACTTCGGGGAATTTACCATTCGCGAGGCCAAGGACCATATGGTCCGGGCCGGACTGCCGATGCGGCTCGACCCGTAGGCCAAAGTCTGGCAGGAATTTGCGCTATCCAGTTGAGAAGGCGCCGAAATGGCCCGCTTTACCATCCACGACCTTGCCGCCACCATCGACGCCCGCGCGGCGTCGGGGGGAGAGGCGTCCTATACCCGCAAGCTCCTGGACAAGGGCGCGGAGCATTGCGCCAAGAAGCTCGGCGAGGAAGCGGTAGAAACCGTGATCGCTGCGGTCGAGAATGACCGCAACCACCTGATCAACGAAAGCGCCGACCTGCTGTTTCATTTGCTGGTACTGTTGAAATCGCGTGGCGTCGCGCTCGAAGAGGTCGAGACGGCGCTCGGGCTGCGCACCACGATGACCGGGCTGGAAGAGAAGGCGGCGCGCAAGCGCGACTGATAAAGCGGGGCATGATCCCGAAAAGTGGATTCCGGTTTTCGGATCCGGATCATGCCCAATTAGATGGGAACTGCTTCATGGATATGCGGGCAGAGCAGCAATACAATCCCTACCGGACATTCTCGCGCGAGCAGTGGGCAGCCCTGCGCGAGGATACGCCGATGACGCTGGAAGCCGGCGAGATCGCCGCGTTGCGCTCGATGTATGATCGCCTTGATCTGCGTGAGGTCGAGGAAATCTATCTGCCGCTGTCGCGCCTGCTGTCGATCTACGTCACCGCGACGCAGCGATTGTATTACGCGCAGCGAAGATTTTTGGGCATCGAGGACCGCAAGATGCCCTACATCATCGGCGTCGCCGGCTCGGTGGCGGTGGGGAAATCCACCACCGCGCGCGTGCTGCAGGCGCTCTTGGCGCGCTGGTCGCCGCGGCCGAAGGTCGATCTCGTCACGACAGACGGATTCCTGTTTCCCAATGCGGTGCTCGAGCGCCAGGGCCTGATGCAGAAGAAGGGCTTTCCGGAAAGCTACGACCTGCCGACGCTGCTGTCGTTTCTCAGCGACATCAAGGCCGGCCGCACCCCGGTGCGGGCGCCGGTCTACTCCCATCTGACCTACGATATCGTCCCCAACAAGTGGATCGAGGTCCAGCAGCCGGACATCCTGATCGTCGAGGGCGTCAACGTGCTGCAGACCGGCCGGCTGCCGCGCGACGGCAAGGCGGTGCCTGTCGTGTCCGACTTCTTCGATTTCTCGGTCTATATCGACGCCGACGAGCCGGTGCTGCGCGACTGGTACGTCCGCCGCTTCCTGGCGCTGCGCGACACCGCGTTCCACGATCCGCGATCCTACTTCAATCGCTACGCTTTGCTGTCCGACGAGGAAGCCACCGCGACGGCGCTGGCGATCTGGGAACGCACCAACCTCGCCAATCTCGAAGACAACATCCTGCCGACGCGGCCGCGTGCGACGCTGATCCTGAAAAAGGGCGCCGACCACGTCGTTGAAAACGTCGCGCTGAGAAGGCTGTAGTTAAACCGCTCGCCACACGAATTTCTCATCCTGAGGAGCGCGTCTTCGCGCGTCTCGAAGGATGGGCCGCAAACTCCACATGGTTCGAGACGGCGCTGAAGAAGCGCCTCCTCACCATGAGGGCCGCGAGCGTTGCTCAGGTATTTCCTACGCCGCGTGGCGCGATGCGTCGGTGCTGAAATGCTCGATGTAGCGCGCGCCGATGGCGGCGACCGGCATCACGATCAGAACGTCGGTGGTGCCGAACTGATGGTCGATCACCGCGCCGTCGCCGATATGGGCGCCGAGCCGGAGATAGCCCTTGATCAGTGGCGGCAGCGCCCGCAGCGCCGCCTTGGCATCGATCGCTTCCTTGGCCATCCGGTTCATCTCGACGTAGCGCGACGGATGCGCGCGGGCGCGCCAGGCTTCCGGTGCGCGGGCGTGGTGATGCAGGAACGACAGCGGCAGCGCCAGCCGGTCGGGATCGGTGCCCTCGAAACTGGCGCAGCCGATCATCACGTCGAAGCGATTTTGCCGCAC
>JAQGKA010000375.1 GCA_028290355.1 Tardiphaga sp.
TTCTTGCAGGCGCACAGGGGTAAGCTAAAGCCCAAACTGCCGTTGTTTGTCGGCGGCGAAGGATGCTTCTGCGCGCGCGAGTGGACTGCACCCCCGGTGCGGGGCAGCTTCGGCGTCATCGACCGCAAAGCGCTTGAGGAGGCCGACGTCGCCGTAACCTCCACGGAGAGACCTGCCCTGGTTGCCGATCACGCCGTGGCCACCGGGCAGATCAGCCAGAAGAGCTTCGAGAAGGTGCTATCCCCGAGCGCGATGACCATTGGTTTCGACCGAGGCGTCGGCTGTTATCCTGAGCGCCTCAGCGAAGCGGAACGCAGTGCGCCAGTTGTACCGGATCAATTTCAGCACGAGATCGCGACGGCTTTCAATCTGAAAGGACGCGGGCTTGTCGTCCTAACGTCGTGCAGCCATCGCGGTGTGGTCAACGCGATCAGGCAAGCTCAAGCCGCCTCCGGCGTGGAAAAAATTCATGCAGTGATCGGGGGCTTTCATCTCGCCCCCTATCAAGAGGAATACGTTCGAGATACGGTCAAGGCACTCCAGGAAATCGATCCAACTTACGTAGTTCCGCTGCATTGTACGGGCGAACCTTTTTACGAAACCGCGCGCGCTGCGATGCCGACGAAGCTCTTACGCGCGTACACGGGAACTCGCTTGGTTTTCGAGGCGTGAGCGTGGCCTAACTATTACGTCAATATTCATTGGTGGCACTTTTCGGACGTCACAACCGGACTCAGGAATGTCTACTATTGGAGCAAGAGCGGAAGTCGTGATTGCATCGCCCGATTTCCGAGTCTGACGCCAAAAGAAGTCGTCCGCCTTTGAAGCCAAAGGCGGCGAAGGTCAGCCGACCGCAGAGCTAGGGCCGACAACCCGCTCCCCTTTCCCGCGTGCAGCGTTATGTTTCAGCCTTGGCAGCCGCGGCAGAACTCCAAAGCGAGCCCGGATTGGCGCGATCAGGGTAAAGCTCCAGCATCCGGTCATAGAACTCGCGGGCCGTTGTTGTCGCGTCATTCAACCGAATGAAGTCGCGGATGTACTGGCGCGTTTCTTCCACATTTTTCGGACTGTCCTCGTTGCCGGGAATCTTATGTCCCGCAACAACCGCTGACGGTTTCAGCGCGTCGATTTTGTCAAGCGCGGCAATCCATTCCAGCCTGGTTTGCCGGTTCGACTCGTTGAGAAATGGATGAATGCCGTTATAGACGGCATCGCCGGCGACGACCAATCCGATCGATGGAACGTGAAGACACGTCGTATCATCAGTGTCGGTATGCCCGACTCGTACAACGACTAATTTGCTTCCTTCCAAATCAATCTCATTGCCTTCCAACGGATCCGCGATGGAAATGAGATCTGGAATTTGATTTGGGAACAGCTTGCGCCATCGGCTGTTCAATTTTTCCGGCGTAATCTGAAGCTTCATTTTTGCCACGACATCGGGTGTCGCCAGTGCTTTCAGGTCTGGGAATCGATCCTGCAGCACCTTTATCCCAAAAAAGTGATCCCCATGCGCATGCGTGACGTAAATTGCCTTCAGCGTCTTTCCGCTCGCAACGATGACGTCTGCCAAACCGTTGCACTGCTCTACCGTAAGGAAAGTATCGACGAGTACTGCGTCTTGCTCTCCGTAGATCAGCGTCGCCGAATTGGCCACCCACATCAGGGGCTCCTTGCCGGGCGGCACATCGCGGTTCAGGCCCGGACGAGTGACGGTGAATACCTTGTACCTCAATGGAGGTGCCTTGCTATCCGAACTAGCCACCGCTGCTCCCGGCATCATCGGAAGCATGACCAGGGAAGCCAGCTTCATCATATCGCGACGGTTCATACTAACCTCGTATCATTTGGCCGCCTTCACGTGTCGTGACGGCGCAGAAACTCGGTAGCCAAGAAGAGAAATTCATCGGCTCCCTCGAAGTAGGCCAGGTGCCCGGCACTAATCTGTCGGCCCATCGCGCCGGGAATGCTCGCGGCCAACTCGGGTGTCCGCGTGACGATCTGATCGTGAGCACAGTTGATTACCAGCGTGGGGCTTGTAACGCTTCTGGCTTGTTCGCTTACATCGACAGCCAGATCCAGTTCGACCTGACGTGTGATCCCCTCCCAATTGGCGAGAGGCATGTACCGTTGGATCATGCCTTCGATGGTCGAAGCGCCCACGCTCGAAACAAACGCCGGCGTGAGTCCGGAGATCAGGAGTAGCCTCAGAAAGGCGTCGCGGTTGGTCCGGAGCAGGTCGAGCCAGAGTTCGAATTGAAGCTTGAGCCGCGGCTCTGCGCCCCGCGAAAAGCCGGCGACCACAATGAGGGATCGAACCAGATCCGGGGAACTGGCCGCAAGCTGAATGGCAATCGCCGCTCCCAGGGAATGACCGACCAGATCGAACCGGTCTACACCTGACGCGCGGGCCACTTCCCTTACCTGCCGCGCAAGTTTTTGCAGGGTAAGTGCGCTGCCGTCATCGGTCGTGTCTCCGGAGCCCGAGTAATCTAAACTGATCACGGTTCGATGTTTGCTTAACTCTGCGATCACCGGGCCCCAATGCGCATCCAGGGCGGCCGTGCCGTTTACGAGCACGACAGCAGGACCGCGCCCGTGCAATCGATATGCGACACGCGCATCATCGACGTTTACCACGCTTGTAGTTGCCACAAATTCACCCTTTCCATTGTTCGGATGATAATCGTCATCTAATTTGATTCGTGTCGTGCTTGATGGCAAGTCAAGGCGTCGTGAGGACGCTCGGGCAGAGGTGTAACCGTCGTGATCCTGAACACGGGCCCGCGCGGGCAATCAGGCGGCGAACTCGATGCCGCCTGCGTCGTCTACGGCGCGTACGTGGGCGACGTAGCCGTCCGGACGGACAAGCATTGAAGCGAAGTTGCCGAGCAGGCCGTCGTTGGCGCCAGGTGCCAGGCTGACGAGGTTGATTGCGTCCCTGACGGGCGTTGCGTCGCTCTCCGCAGCGACTTGCAACAGGACCCAGCGACCTTCTTGGAGATAGCGGTAGAGGGTCGTTCGCGAGCCGTCCCTCAACACAAGATCGCCGTCGGAAAGACGATGCCCGCTCACACCTTTCCGATGGTCCCAATTGTGCTCCGCCTGAAACAGCGGTTCTGGATAGGCGACACCAAAGCCGGAGAGTTGGTCCGCGAGCTGGCGGTTGACCTCCGGCACACGAAGAAAGCCGCTGAGCATGCGCCGCAGAGCCAATGCCGGAGGATCAAATGCGGAGAACAGCGCGAATTGCGCAAGCGTGTCGTCCTGAAGCGCCTCGCCGATCGGCCTACGTTCCGACTGATAGCTATCGAGTATCTCGTCAGACGCGGTACCGCGTATAACACTCGCCAGTTTCCAGCCGAGATTCATGGCGTCCTGGATGCCGACGTTCATGCCCTGACCGCCCATCGGCGGGTTAATGTGAGCGGCATCGCCAGCTAGGAAAATCCGCCCTTTCCGATAGCACTCGGCGAGGCGCGATTCATCTGTGAAGCGCGATATCCAAACAGGATCGCGCGGACGGAGATCCCTGCCGAAAATGCGGGCCGCGCAAGCCGCGACCTCGGCGAGCGATACCGGCGCGGAGGGTGCCAAATAGGGTGACGATGCATCAATGACGCCAATTCTGTGATGAACGCCATCGCCACGTGGCGCGAGAACCAAACCACCAGCCTCGTTGACGAGGGTCAGGACCGGTTTCTCTGGTGGCGCATCAAGCGCGACGTCTGCCAATGTCATTGCATGCCGTGCCGGATGACCGACAAAATCGATGGCTAAGGCTTGCCTTACGATACTGCGAGCGCCATCGGCGCCAGCGGCGTAGCGAGCGGCAAAGCCGAATGGTGTCTCGCCGTTCCGGCCCCGTATGATGACGCTGTCGGCATTCTGCTCAACCTGTTCCACAAGGTGGCCACGCCTGATGTCCACGCCCAACTCCAGTGCACGCTCCTCGATGAGCCTTTCGGTCGTCGCCTGCGGCAGGAACAGCGTGAAAGGAAAGCGCGATTCCAATGTCGAGAAATCAAGCAGCGTATCCAGCCCTCCGAAGAAAAACCCAGGGTTCGCACGACCTTGTGAGAGGAAGCGTTCCGCGATCCCACGCAGGGCGAACACCTCCAGGGTTCGACCGTGGAGCGTCAATGCGCGGGATTGGGTGACGCGTTCGGTGCGCCGTTCCAGCACGAGGACTTTCACTTTTGCCAGCGCCAGCTCACACGCAAGCCACAGTCCCACCGGTCCGCCGCCAATGACGACGACGTCAAATTCATTGCTCATGATCATCTCACCACATATCTTACGATGTTAGATATAATCTAACGATGTTAGGGAGATCAAGCGGTGGCAGCCGGTGTGGGCATTCAACAAGAGGTGATCGTACGGGCGGCGCTGACCTTGCTTGATGAGGTTGGGCTGGAGGGCCTCACGATGCGGCGGCTCGCCACCGCCTTGAAGATTCAGGCGCCTTCGCTGTATTGGCATTTTCCCAACAAGCAGGCGTTGCTGGACGGCATGGCGGATGCCATTTTTGGCGCCGTGTCGCTGCCGCGGAATCTCAAGGGGAAGACCTGGGATGTGCGGCTGAAGGCGGTTTTCCGTGCCATCCGGAGGGCTTTTCTCGCCCACCGGGACGGTGCTCGTGTCTTCGCCGGCACGTATGTTCCTACCGACAACGTGCTTCGAATCGTCGAAGCCATGATGGCGCTAATGCAGGAAGCTGGCGCTTCGCCAAAGCTTTCATCCGACGCAGCCTTCAGTCTCGTCTATTACGTGCTGGGTTTCACGATGGAGGAACAGGGACTGGATCCGCGAACAGGCGGCCCGCTCGATCTCGCGAACCGGCAAGCGAAGTTCGCGAACCTTGCGGCAATGAAGTACCCAAGCATCCACGCGGCTTTGCACCGTATGTTCGACAACGATCTTGACGATCGCTTCGAAGCAGGACTCGATCTGCTGATCAGCGGGCTAAAGGCCCGGATCGATACCCGATCGTAATTCCGTTCTCGCGGACCGACTGGCCATAGCTGTGCACCCCATATTTTAGCCGGGCGCCTTCTTGCACCTGAATGACGACGGTGCACCGTGCGGTTATCGCGGTTGGGTTTGTGCCGCCGCCTAGCGAAAGCGCCGATCCCGCAAACGGCCGCTTTGCGGCGCGAAGCAGACGTCCACATCCAACTGCAGTAGCGGCCGCAACCGGGCTGAGCGTGTGTCAACTCAGTTCGCGTAAATGACGATCTGCCCCGGCCTGATCATCGAACCATCGACGTGAATTGCCGGCGCACCGCCTTCAGCGGCCGCGCCGGCGAATGTCACGGGAAGAACCCAGGCATCAGGCCGTCGCGGCCAGAGCGCTCGCAAAGTCGCGGTAGGAATGCAGCGGGCGGCCGAGGATCCCGGTCAGGCGCTCGACGTCGCCCTGCTCCGGGATCAGGCCGTCGCTGACATACCGTTCCGCCATCAGACGCATCTCGTAGGCCATCCATTTCGGCATGAAGGTCGCCATGTTCTGCTCGAAACCGCTGGGGTCGTCGCCGCCATAGGCGACCGGGCGACCCAGAACGTCCGACCAGATCGCGGCGACGCTCGCGCCGGTCAGCGTATCGGGGCCGACCAGGTTGATGGTCTCGATCGGCAGCTTGCCCGGGGCCTGCTCGCGGCGGATCAGTTCGATCGCCGCCACCTCGGCTATGTCGCGGGCATCGACCATGGCGACGCCCTTGCTGCCGATCGGCATCGGATAGACGCCGTGCTTGAGAATGACGTCCTTGATCATGAGTTCGTTGTCGATGAAGTAGGACGGACGCAGGATCGTCGCGCTGAAGTCCATCGCCTCGAGCATTCGCTCAGCGCCGGATTTCACCGCAAAATGCGGCACGTTGACGGCGCGATCGGCGTGAAGAACCGACAAATAGACGACCCGATCCACGCCGGCTTCGCGGGCGATGTTCAGCGTGATGATCGCCTGCGTGAATTCGTCTCCGGTCACCGCGTTGAGCAGGAACAGCGTGCTGACGCCGGTGAACGCGGCGCGCAGCGCGTCGATGTCGAGCAGGTCGCCCTGCGCCACCTCGACGCCGGCCGGAAAGCTGGCCCTCGACGGGTCGCGTGTGAGCACGCGGACGCTGGCGCGGCGATTTACGAGTTGCTGGACGACATGGTGGCCGACACGGCCGGTCGCACCGATCACGAGAATGGTCATGGGGTTCACTCCTGGTTTCGAGGATGCCGAAGCGGCATGACCCGAAACTAGTGATCCACAAATATTCCAATAGCCGCTATATCTGGACGGACTGTCTCACAGGTGGAACGTCATGGATTTGC
Source organism: Tardiphaga sp. (assembly GCA_028290355.1). Classification (GTDB taxonomy): domain Bacteria; phylum Pseudomonadota; class Alphaproteobacteria; order Rhizobiales; family Xanthobacteraceae; genus Tardiphaga. Next base: position 6,325 of record JAQGKA010000375.1, read on the forward strand.
TGGCATTGGTCGATTTCAACCTGGTGGCCCGGCACGGCGGCTTCGGAAAAGCTGCCCGCGCTGCCCTCCGCCCCAAGGCAACCCTGTCGCGCCGCGTCGCGGAGCTGGAGGCGAGCCTGAACCTGCGGCTCTTCGAGCGCAGCGCGCGGACCCTGAAGCTCACGCAGGAGGGACGTGCGCTATACGAGCGAACGGGCGCCCTGCTTGTCGAACTCAACGAGACGGCAGCGGCGATCGCTTCCGGAGGAGACAAGCCCCGGGGCCGGTTGCGGATCAGCGCTCCGCTGCTGTTTTCGCAGACCGCAATGGGCCGGATCGCGGCCGGGTTCGCCCTGAAATATCCCGATGTCCGGCTTGAGGCCACCACGGAAGACCGCAGCGTGGACCTGATCGAGGAAGGCTATGACCTCGTCATCCGAGTCAATCCGGATCCTGACGAAGGTCTCGTCGGCCGGGCCTTCCTGCACGACCGGCTGGTCGTGGTCGCGAGCCCGTCGCTGGCGCGCTCCAGCGAGGGCGCGACTGTCCCGGCCGTGGTCCGCAGCGGCGGCGACCAGTCCGAGACCTGGGACGTCGTGACGTCGTCGGGGAAATCGCGGCTCGTCGCCGACCCGGTGCTTCGCCTGTCATCGCTTCCCACGATCCGCGATGCCGTGCGGGCGGGCTTCGGCGCCGCGCGGCTGCCGATCTCCCTTGTCAGCCGCGATATCGCAGCCGGACGGCTGGTGCACTGGGCGGACGTCGATGGCCCGGAGATCGTGCTGTGGGCGCTGTATCCCTCCCGCCGCCTGCTCAATGCCCGCGTCTCCGCCTTCCTCGAATTTCTGAAGACGGCCTTCCCGAAGGGAACGCCCGACGAACTTGCCGGCTACATCGGAGAGGGGTGATTGCTGCCGGCGCGAAGCTGACGTCCGCCATGCACGCGCACTTCAGCGTCCCCGCCGGGCCGGTGGGAGTAAACCTGGCTGTGAAAGTGTTTCCGAAAAACCGCCTTAGGCGCCTCGGTCGAGTGAGACACCTGCATTGGACTTCGCGCCGCTTGCACGCCAGCAGCCAACACCTCAAATGGGCGCAGCCTGTTCGAAACACGTGATCAGCAATTCGGTAAGGACCCTTACGTTGCGTGCGGGATACTGACTTGGTGGACGGATAACATAGACGCCAGCCGGAGGGGGAGGATATCGCGTCATGACCGGAACAAGCGTGCCGGAAGCGACATCGTCATGGGTGATACCATCGGGGAGCCAGGCGATTCCGAGTCCTGCTAATGCTGCGGCGGCGAGCGCTGTGCCGTTGTCCGCCTTAAAGCGCCCCTGCGGGCGAACCGTGATGATCTTGTCACCATCCGTGAGTTGCCAGGCCTCGGTGCCCTGCATCAAAGCTTGATGGGTGACGAGCTCGTCCGGCGTCTCAGGCGAACCATGCGCTTTGACATAGTCCGGGCTCGCGACCAGTTTCCCGTGGAGCGGCCCGACATGTCGGGCGATCAGGTTCGAGTCCTGAAGATAGCCAAACCGGATCGCACAATCGAACCCCTCCGCGATGAGATCAACGAAGCGGTCGCTATAGACGGTATGGATGTGGAGCTGCGGATGGCGTCGCGCCATGTCCGCGAGGACGGGAGCCAGATGAGTTGGGCCGAAAGTCAGCGGCACAGCAATGCGCAAGCGGCCGCAAAGGTCGCCGTCGGGCAGAATCAATTCCCTGGCCGCATCGATCTCGGCGCAGGCTCTGGCGGCATGGTCGCGAAACGCGACCCCGGCTTCCGTGAGTGCCGCGCCGCGGGTGGTGCGCGCAAGAAGCTGCACGCCAAGTTCCGCCTCGAGCCGGGCTAATCGCCGGCTGACGATCGACTTGGAAACGCCGAGCCGGCGCGCGGCGGGTGAAACTCCCCCGGCATCGGCAACTTCCACGAACGTCCGCAGCTCTTCGATGTCCAATCCAGTGTTCCCCGTTTCGCGACACAGCTTACCACAGAAGGGGACTATCCCGTCACACCGGGGAACGGCAATACGCGTCCAGGCAGCGTAGCCGTTGGCGATGTCTGCCGAAACCAATCTCACTCACCACGGCAGCACAGGATGTATTGATGACCCTTCGTAATGGCCTTGCTTCGCTTCTTCGTCCCGAGGACTCGGTACTCGTTCTGATCGACCACCAGCCTTACCAGCTCGCGAACCTGAACAGCCACGAGCCGCAGATGGTGATCAACAACACCGCGGGCCTGGCGAAGGCTGCTAAGGCCTTCGGTGTTCCCACCATTCTGACCACCGTGATTGCCGAGCGCGGCGGCCTGCTTTTCCCCCAGATCACTGATGTGTTTCCCGGCCAGGAGGTGATCGACCGGACGTTCATCAACACCTGGCAGGATCCGAAGGTGGTAGACGCGGTCAAGGCGACCGGCCGCAAGCAGTTGATCATCGCGGGATTGTGGACCGAGGTGTGCGTCGCAATGCCGACGATCCAGGCTCTCGGCGAAGGCTGGGACGTCACGGTGGTCACCGATGCGTCCGGCGGCGTGTCGGTCGAGGCCCACGAGGTCGCCATCGAGCGCATGATCGCGGCCGGCGCGAACATGATGACCTGGCTGGCAGTGGCCTCTGAATGGCAGCGTGACTGGGCTAAAGCCGAGCAAGCCGCCAAGCTGACAGAGGTGATCACTCAGCATGCCGGCGGTAGCGGCATTGCATTCCTATGGGAGCAGCAGCTCCTCAACACGCCGGTGCCTGGCACCGCACGCTGATGTGAGCGGGGATGACGATCATCGTGAATGCTACGGGACAATAACTCCCTTTTTCATCGAGCGTCGTCATCCCCATTCTGCCTCCTCCCGGTTCAGTACGGGTCCGCCGCTCCGATGAGTACTTTTAGAACTAAAGCTATGGTAATCGGTATCGACAGTTTTGCGGCCCGTGGACTCTTGGCGGCGTCTTGCGCATCACCTTCCAGATGAGCACTGCCTCTCGTAAACGGCTGCGATGAAACGATCGATCGAACGCTAATGTCCGCTTCTGGCGGCGCGAAGCTGACCTTCTATTGCAGGTGCCAAGGCCGTTCGGGGCGTATCAAAAACGCTGACGGGCAGGGCATCGGACCGGTTAGGGTGGTTCACACGCAAAAAGCTGTTTTTTTAATTAGAAAAGCCCACTTGCCGGGCGGGATTTGCAACCGAGCATTCGGCGGAATTAATACACAAAGCCACCTCGCTTTTTGGGTACGGCGTCGACCACGGGCCGCTTCTGGCGCACAGCGGACAAAACCGTAGTCGCTTCAATTCGGCTCGCCGGCGGGTGTGAAGGTTCGCACGACTTCGTAGACGCCGGGTTCAAACTTGGCGATCGTGAGCGCTTCCTGAAGAAACGGAAGCGGGGCAGGATCCTGACGCATCGCCTGATAATCATCGATGCTCCGCCATTGTGCATACATCGTGACCTTGGTCCCGTCAGTGCTGCGATGGAGGCTGGCAGAAACAAAGCCCGGCGCCCGACGCACTGAAACCTCCGTGGCTTCGGTTAGAAGTTCAACGAGCCGTCGCTGGTTTGCCGGTTCAACCGTGAACATGTTGATCAGGGTCATTACATCGCTTTTCGCAGAAATCGTGGTCATAGTGTCGCTTCCTTCAGAGAGGGGTCGAGATAAGGCCCGAGCTACGCTGCTGGTGGGTGACCGGACAGCATATCGAGGCTTCCCGTCTTGTGGCCTGAGCTGAAGCTCCGTGCGAAACCAGCCTCGGTCGCCGGATGGGCGGCCCGTCGGCGTGCTTCGTTCACATTCAAGTAGCTGCCTTGGGTGGGTTGCGGAATCCGATAGCCAGCCGGTTATAGGCATTCATCAGCCCGATCGCGATCGTCAGGTCGGCCAGCTCCTTTTCAGAGAACGCCGCCGACGCAGACTCAAATTCGCCATCCGGTATAGCGGTGTCGGCGACGCGCGTGACTGTTTCAGCCCAAGCCAGAGCCGCACGTTCGCGTGAGTCGAACAGGGAGCCTGCCTCGCGCCAGGCAGGGACGAGCACCAGCTTTTCGACGGCCAAGCCGCCCTTAAGCAGGTCGCGAGAATGCATGTCGATGCAATAGGCACAGCCGTTGATCTGCGAGACGCGCAGATAGACCTGATTGACGAGCTGAGCGGGCAAATTCGATTGCGCGATATAGGCGTAAACGCCGCCAAGGGCCTTTACGCCGACCGGAGCAATGGTGGTGTAGTTCAAACGTTGGGTCATGGGACATTCCTCAAGGTCGGGTTAGATAACGCCAGCGTTTAGGCCGGACCAACCGGTTCTGGCGGGCGGATGACTGGACGGATTCACCGCACAACCGATCTCCCGAGAGTTCGACGAGGCTGGTGTGAAACGCGACTGGCACTGGTTAGAAGAGTTACGCGAACGCGAGCACGTCCGAAATCGGCCGACGCGGCTTCTGCGGCCAATTCGCCTCCGTCGGATAGCCGACGGCAACGAGGAGTGCCGGGACCTCATTATCGCTGAGACTAAACTC
>JAQGKA010000381.1 GCA_028290355.1 Tardiphaga sp.
TCGTGCCGGGCGGCGGCGTCGCGCTGCTGCGCGCCAAGAAGGCTGTCGGCCGCCTCACCAACGACAACCCCGACGTGCAGGCCGGCATCAACATCGTGCTGAAGGCGCTGGAAGCTCCGATCCGCCAAATCGCCGAGAATGCCGGTGTCGAAGGCTCGATCGTGGTCGGCAAGATCCTGGAGAACAAGTCCGAGACCTACGGCTTCGACGCCCAGACCGAGGAATATGTCGACATGGTCGCCAAGGGCATCATCGACCCCGCCAAGGTGGTTCGTACTGCACTGCAGGACGCGGCCTCCGTCGCCGGCCTGCTGGTAACGACCGAAGCCATGGTCGCCGAGCTGCCGAAGGATGCAGCCCCGGCAATGCCGGGCGGCGGCGGAATGGGTGGCATGGGCGGCGGAATGGGCGGCATGGGCTTCTGAGCCCAAGCTGACCAATCCAACCGATCCATCGAAGGCCGCCTCCGGGCGGCCTTCTTTTTTGCCTGACGCGGAATGATCTTTCACCGCAGGCCCGGTTCTGATTCAATCCGGCCGCAAAAACCTCTAGGGTGGACCGGGGTCTTTGCGTCCAAGAAAACGTTCCAAGGAAATTCGAAATGCGCGCGCTTCGTTGTTGCCTGGTCGGCCTTGCGGCCGCCTCTTCCGTCTTGACCTTGAATCTGGCCTCCGCCCAGATGAAGCTCGCACCGAAGAGCCAAACCACGGGCCCCGAGACCCGCTATTTCACCTCCATCGACGGCCTGATGGACGGCAATGCCGACGTGGTCCTGCGGGAAACCCGCCAGGGCAAAACCGTCACCGCAGCGACGCTCGACGTCTGCTATCCCGCCGAAAAAGGCTCCGATCGCAAGGACCGCTTCGTCGCCAACCTCACCGTCAGCGGCCAGACCATGACCGGCGCTACCCAGACCCAGATCGACAAATTGCCGGTGACCATAAAACTGGCGCGACGGCCGACCGGCGATACGTTCGAGTTCAAGGGCCAGATCAGCGTCGGCCAGACCAACAATAACGTGACGTCGACGGACAATTCCGACCAGAGCGAAAAGGAATTCCAGGACAACCAGTCCACCGACGACAACATCGCCGCGGCGCCGAAGGATTTTACCGAAGTCTCGCCGGAAGCCATCGCGGTGAAGATCAAGCTCGAGGCGGCGCTGGATTTCGTCCGGACGCTGCGGGGCCAGGCCGTCGAGGTGTCCCTGAACAGCCTCACCGTATCCTGCGACGCGCTGCGCGCCGGCGAGCAGGTGATCAACCTCAGCATCGATCCGGAGCGTGCCGCGGCCTTCGTGGCCAAGGCAAAGACCTATCCCGGCGTCGTCAGTGCCGGCTGGACCAGCGGCAGCGTCGATATGGAGCGCACCATCCGCTTCGCCGCGGCAGACTGGCGCGATGGCGACAGGATCAACCGCGACAAGATCGCCTCTGCGCTGGGCAACGTGCTGGCGAAGTCGCTGTCGGCGAAACCGGCCGGAACGAAATGGGACGACGAGACCGGCAAACTGAAGCTGACGTTCAAGCGGCCGAGTCAGGTGCTGCCCGCGCTCGAATTGACCGAAACCGTGGAGATCAACGCGATTATCTCGAGCGACAAGCCGGGTGCCTCCGATCGGCTGATACTGTGGATGAGCACGCCTTCGGTCGCGACCACCGACGAAGCCGCGGGCGCCAAGCTCGCGCTGGCCGACAGCGCCAATACCGACGAGGAGAGCGACCCGCGCGACGACAATGGCGCGGTCGCAGCGCTCGCCGCGGAATTCAAGGCGCAACGCTGGGACGCCGACAAGTCGAGCTGGAAATAGCGCCGGCGCAGCGAGGTCTCCCCGCCGATGACGCGCTATGATGTGGTGGTGATCGGCGCCGGCCTGGGCGGGCTGACGGCCGGCGCGATTCTGGCGCGCGAAGGCTGCAAGGTGCTGGTTATCGAACGCAGCAATTCGGTCGGCGGCGCGGCATCGACCTACAAGGTCGGCGACCTTTTTGTCGAAGGCTCGCTGCATGAAACCAGCGACCCGCGACATCCCGGCGATCCCAAGCATTCTCCACTCACCCGCTCCGGCGTGATCGACACGGTGACATGGGTACCGAGCAGCGACCTGTACGAAGTGCGCGGCGGCCCGATTGCGACGCCGCTGACACTGCCCGCCAGCTTTATCGGCGCGCGCGACGCGCTGATCGGACGCTTCCCCGAAGCACGCGGCGGCATCGAACAAATCCTGCGCGAGATCGAGCAGATCGCGGTCGCAGCGTCCGCCCCCGGCGTGAACATCTTCGACAAATCGCCTGAGGGCTTCGGCGCAGATTGGTCGCTGTCGCTGCAGCAGAAACTCGACAAGGTCTTCGGTTCCAACGAGGCCGTCAAATGCGCGTTGTGCGCCAACCTAGCTTACTATCACGACGATCCGGCAACGCTGTGGTGGGTGCTGTTCGCTGTCGCACAGGGCAGCTATCTCTCGAACGGCGCCTGCTACGTCAAGGGCGGCTCGCAGCGGCTGTCTAGCGCCCTGGCGCGGGCAATCAAGCAGGCCGGCAGCGACGTCATCCTGCGCCGAAACGTCCGCACGATTGCTCCCGGGCCGGGCGGCACGCATGTTGTGACCCATACGGCAAAAGACGGCAGCGATCCGCAAAGTGTCGAAGCCGTCAGCGTCGTCAGCAATGCCGCGCCCGAAACGACAGCGGCGCTGTTGCCCGACGCGGGTGCGACAACCCTGCGCGACCACTACGCCAAATTGGCGCCGTCGATCTCCCTGTTCGCACTGACGCTCGGGCTGTCAAAATCGCCCCGCGAATTCGGCGTCACCGGCTATTCGACCCAAATACTGCCGCCGTGGATGACGAAGCTCTCCGACTACGCGCAAGGCACGACCTTGATGTCGAACGAGCCCGCCGACCGGATGCCGCCGCTGGCGATGGTCGATTATGCCGCGATCGATGCCGGCGTACCCGCCCCGCCCTATGTGCTGTCGATCTTCGGGCCGGACCGGCTGTCGAACTGGGATGGTTCGGACATCGACCTCTACCGCGCCAGGCGCGAGCGATGGCAGGCCGCGATCATCGCCACTCTCGACGGGCATTATCCCGGCCTCGCCGGCGCCGTCACCGCGGCGTCCTTCAACACCGCACTGTCGGTGCAGCAATATCTCAACGCACCGCTTGGCGCCGTATATGGCTTTGCGCCACTGCCGCCATCGGCCGGGCAGCGCGCGCCGACACGGTCACCGCGCACGCCGGTCGCCGGACTCTATCTATCGTCCGCCTATGCCAACTTCGGTGGTTACACCGGAGTCATCCAGGGCGCGGCAATGTGTGCGGATATGATTTTGGGCGAACCCTGAACTGCCCGCTCAATTCGTATTGAGTCGAAACCGCAGCGACTTCGCGCCGATGAACGAGACCACATCGCCCTGGCGTTTCCAGTTGGTGACCTCGCTCAGCGTCGCCAGCAGTTCATCGTCCAGCTGCGCCCGCGCGGCCGGGCAATCGCGTGCTTCCATGGCGCCGACGGCGAAGATCACGCTATCGCCCGCCACTGAAAACTGCCCCTTGCCGCCCTTGCACCACAGTTCAACGCTGGTCTCGCCGGCATCGCCGATGTCCAGCGTCGGCAACCGCTTCGAGCCGGGCTGCCGCGCGACATCGAGCATCATCTCGAGCCCGAACGGAAACTCTTCGGCGGCTTGAACCGGCGCGCCGAGCAACAGCGCCGATCCGACAACAACGCAACGCAACACATTCATCACTGAAACCATCTGAATCTCGAAATGAGGGGCCGACCGATAATCGCGCGCCGTTCTACGCGAGAGCCGCGGCATTGGCCAGATTGGTTCGCGCACAAATCGGGCGCCAAAAAGACAAATCCCCGCGAGATCCATCGCGGGGATTTCTCGTCGCGTCGCTGGCTGAAACCTATTTCAGAACCATCAGCGTGAACGGATAGACGTAAGCCTGCAGCATCACCACAAAGCCAACCAGACAGGCCAGCACGATGGAGTGCCAGAAAACATAACGCAGGATGGTGCCTTCATGGCCATACCAGTTGGTGGCGGTGGAGGCGACCACGATCGACTGCGCGTCGATCATCTTGCCCATGACGCCGCCGGACGAATTCGCCGCCGCCATCAGGATCGGCGACAGGCCGAGCTGCTCCGAGGTGATCTTCTGCAGATTGCCGAACAGCACATTCGACGAGGTGTCCGATCCGGTCAGCGCGACGCCGAGCCAGCCCAGCAAGGTGCCGAAGAACGGATACAGCACGCCGGTCGCCGCAAACGCCAGGCCCAACGTCGCATCGACGCCGGACAATCTGGTCAGCGTACCGATCGCCAGCATCGCCGAGATCGTGATCAGCGAATAGGCGCACAGCTTGATGGTGCGGCCGTATTCCACGATCATCTTCCAGGGCGAGAAGCCCATCAGGAAGCCGGAAACGATCACAGCGATCAGCATGCCCGTTCCGGTGAACGACAGGTAGGTGAAGGCGAATACCGCGCCTTCCGGCGTCGGCTTCGCCGCCACCGGCGGCACCTTGTTGATCAT
>JAQGKA010000382.1 GCA_028290355.1 Tardiphaga sp.
CCGGAACGCGCGCCAACGGCCGATGCACGATCAAGCCAACCGCCGCGACCGCCAGACATGCCGCAACGGCGCCGACGCTCGCGGGAATGAGCATTCCGCGGCTGCTTCCTAGCGCAATCACGATGAAAACGACTTCAAGCCCTTCGAGAAGTACCGCCTTGAAGGTCGTCAGCGCCGCAACCCAATCGAGCCGGGCCTCGGTGCGGCTGGTCTGCTCGCGTAGTTCTGCGGTCTCGGCCGCAAACGCCGCCGCTTCATCATGGAGCGGGATGACGCCTGCCGCGCGCAGGATCGCCTTTCGCAGCCACCGCATGCCGAACAGTAACAGCAGAACTCCAATGGCGAGTTGCAGCAGCCGCAGCGGCACATGATCGAGCAGCGGGCCGAGCACCACGACGATGAGCGCCAACACGATCAGGCCGGCGAGGCTGCCAAGCCCGGCTGGCCGCCAGCCGCGAACGACGGCGACGGCCAGCACGATCGTCAAGGCCTCAACCGCCTCAACCAGCGAGGCCAGGAACGCGGCCGTCATTACCGGCCAGACGAGGGCCAGACTACCCACGGCGCAATGCCCCCGTTGTGAGGGGCGGACAATTCTCAAGCTCGCTCGTCATCCGGATATTCTTCCTGACTCTGGTCACGGGAATGCAACGCCCTTTTTCGAAGACTTATTGCCGACTGGTCGGCCGATAGCCGTCCGTAAGCGTCTGCATGAAGCTCACAAGCGCGTCTTCCTCGGCGTCAGAAAGGTCCAAATGTCCGACCCGGCTCGTGTTCATATTGTCGGTTGACTCGGGCGCAGGCCAACAAGTCGTGCCTTCGCCGGCGTCGCCCGGCTGGCAGCGTGGCAGCACGTCACGCGTATTGTAGAAGTGCACGATCGCCTTCAGGCTGGTGAAATATCCGTTGTGGCCGTAAGCCTTCACGAAGCTTGGATAGGGTCGCTTGTCGACATTGCGCAAGGTCGGCACCTGAATTCGCGCCTGGTTGGCTGGCGCAAGCTTGACCCATCGCGCATCCACAGCCGAGGGCTGACTCAGCACATGGCCGCCGCGGAGAAACGTGCCGACGCCGCCATCGACGAATGACGACCCTTGCGGATTGGCCTGATAGCCCAAGGCGTCGGGCCGGTCTTCGCGGTAGTAAGGAAGCCGCCGGTTGGCCGGCGTCCCAATATTGCTTGCGGTAAAGTCGGTGAACAGCGGATCCTCGCCTGGCCCGCCGTCGCGGTGGCATGTATTGCATTGCGCCTTGCCGCGGAAGAGATCGTAGCCGGATTTCTCCTGCGCCGTGAACTGCGCCTGGTTCGCAAGCACGGCATCGAATTTGGACGTAAACGCGGTGACCTCGGCGGAAGCCTCATAGCCGGCGATGGATTGCGCCATCTGGTCAAAGGTGGTGTTGACCCGGCCACGATCAAGGCGGCCGAGATGAACCGGCAATTGGTCGCCGGTGGACGCTGGCCCGGGCCGGGCGCAGACCTGCTCCACGTCATTCGGCCATTCGACCGCGAATGCCTGCGGGCCCCACATGCTCTCGAACAGCGCGCGATAGGGGCGCTGCGAAGCGCGATAAACCGCGCAGGCCACATCGGGCAGGCCCATTTCCACCGGGTTGGTGGGCGGCCCCTCAGCCTGCTCGGCGGCAGGATTCCCGAGTCGGCGGCCGGTCGCGCGCATGTCCCAGAAATTACCGCCGACAAGATCGCCCTGCGCGGAATTGAAATGCAACACCGGCGAGAGCGGCGCGTAGGCATGCGACTGTGGCTTGCGATTGCTGAAGCGGGTTCGCACCGATCCGGGATAGGAGCCGGTGGTCCGGTTCAGCTCCGACACCGGGCCTGTAAAGCCGGTCTCAGGCATATGGCAGAACGCACAGGCTTCATTACGGTTTACCGAAAGCTGCTTGTCATACAGCATCAGCTTGCCGAGCAACTCGACTTGCTGGACCTGATTATCCGGCGGCTCGGCAAGGCGCTCGATCGTTCCCGCTTCGATCTTGTCGATCTCGGCCTCGACTTGCGCGATCTCCTGCAAAACCTGCGGCGAGAGCGTTGTAGCGGCTTCCTCCGCGCGCGGCGCATCTGCTCCCATGGCAACGACGATCATGATCGCCGCAAACGACAAGATTGGACGCAGCGTGGTGCGCACGCATGGATCAGTAAATCGCATGGGAGGCTCCTTTGCCGGAACCGGCGTTTCGATGGGTGATTGGTTCGCGGCTGTCCCGCTTCAACATCGGCCACCGGGGCTCCACGAAGAGAGCTAGCCGATCTTGCTGTCTGGACCATGACAAAAAATATGCGCTTGCCGTCATGAGCAGTACGCCTGTCGCGCCGACGAAAATCTGAACCGAGAGCGCGTTCAGGCTTAGTTCGATCGCAGCGTGGGCGCAAAACGACAGGACGATGCCGAGGCAAAAGACCTGAAGCGAGTTCCGGCCACACGTGATCAGCGGCGCCAGCGCGCGCCTGACATCTCGACCAGCGAAAGCAAGATCTGCGCGAGCCAGCATGGCGTGCACCTCATGGCCGGGTTATTGACGAAGACGACACAGAGCTGGCGGCCTGCGATGCTGCTGTCGCGACGCGAACGGTATCGCCGGTCGCCAAGGTTTCCGCGGGGCTGTTGATGATCCGGTCGGACGGTGACAAGCCGGCAAGGACCTCCACGCTGTCGCCGAAATCGCGCCCCAGTTGCACGCTCTTGAGGACAACCTTGTCGTTACTGTCGAGGGTTGCGACCTGCGTGCCCTGATTGCCGGTGACGAGCGCGGTCGATGGAACCTTCACCAGATTCGCCTCGGTCGGAATCTCGAAGTGCACATTGCAGTAGCTGCCGCCGAAGAATTTTCCGGCTGCATTGTCGGCCTGCAGCTCGACCTGCATGCTGTGCGAACTTGGATTTATGGCCTTGGAGGTATGCGAGAGCGTCGCATCGAATTGCACGCCCGGGTATTGCGGCATTTCGAACGTCGCCTTCATGCCCGGGGCAAGCCCGGCCGAGAACGATTGCGGCACCTGCACGTAGATGCGAACCCGATGCAAGTCGGACACCTCGAACAGCGGCTGCCCGGAGCCTCCCGAGTTGATCAGCATTCCGAGCTCGACGTTTCGGGCGGTCACGACGCCATCGAAGGGTGCGGAGAGCGTCTTGAACGATTGCATCGCCTCGAGCTGCCGGACGTTGGCCTCGTTGGCGTCGACGACGGCCTCTTTTGCAGTCGCGTCTGCTGCGGTCTGGTCCGCAAGCTGCTGGGCGACGATCTGCTTTTGTACCAGAATATTGTTGCGGTTGGCGGTCAGCGTCGCAATTCGCTCGTTGGCCCTGACACTCGCCAGCGTCGCTTTCGCCTGGCTAAGCTGCTGATCGAGATCGGGAGCATCGATGCTGGCCAGCACTTGTCCGGCCTTCACCGGCGACCCGATGTCGTGGTCCCAGCTTTTTACGTAACCATTCACGCGCGCGAAGATTGCCGCTCTGTTGAACGGTTGGATATTGCCCGGCAGCGTCAGCGCTTGACGCGAGGCGCCGGGAATAAGTTGGGCGAGGGCAACGGTCGGGATTGCCTGCATCTTGGTCCAGTCCACCACTTCCTGCTTGCTCTGCGCGCGGCCGATGAAGCCGTGGCCGACGACGAGTGCTGCAAGCAGAACGGCGGCGGTAGCGGCGGTCAGGAGGCTCCGCCGACCTGGAGCTTTGATGTCTTCCGAGGGCATTTTCTTCTTCTCTCCGCTCAATGCGACGATGGGGTTGTGACCTCTGCCTGATTCGCACTGCCACGCAGGCGGCCGTGCACCAGGCTGAAGATTGTCGGCACCAGAAACAGCGTGGCGCAGGTGGCAAAGATCAGCCCGCCGATCACGGCACGTCCCAGTGGTTGGTTCTGTCCGGGCTCGATTGCCATCGGCAGCATGCCGATGACCATGGCGAGCGCCGTCATCATGACCGGGCGGAAGCGCGATCCCCCTGCTTCGAATGCCGCCGCCATGGCACTCGCGCCCGCAGCCATCCGCTCGCGGGCAAAGCTGATGACCAAAATGCTGTTGGCGGTCGCAACGCCCATGCACATGATCGCGCCGGTAAGTGCGGGAACGGAAAGCGTCGTTCCGGTCCCGAACAGCATCCAGACAATGCCGGCCAGTGCGGTCGGCAGTGCCATGACGATGACGAAGGGATCGATCCAGGATTGGAAGTTGATGACGATGAGCAAATAGATCAGCACGATGGCCGCCGCGAGACCGACGAAAAGCTGCTGATAGGCGCTTGTCATCGTGCTCACCTGACCGCGTAGCGCGACGCTCGCGCCCGTGGGCAGATCTCTTGCGGTGTCGTGGATGACCGCCCGAATGTCCGACGCCAGTGCACCGAGATCGCGTCCCTGCGGCGTCGCAAAGATGTCGATCACCGGCTGAACATTGTAGTGGGAGACGACGGCGTTGCTGGTGGTCCGCTGGACCTGCGCCAGGCCGCCCAGGAGCTGGGTGTTGGCGACGGCTGCTGATGTCACTGGAATGTTCTGCAGACCGGTCATCGAGTTGATATCGCGTTGCGGGGTCTGGACCGAGACCGCGTAGGAGACCCCATTGGTCGGATTCAGCCAATAGGTCGGCGCGGACTGCGAGCTTCCCGACAGCGTCGTCAGCATGGCGGTAGCAACGTCCTTTTCGGTGAGGCCGACCAGCGAGGTGAGCGAGCGGTCGACATTGACGTCAAGGGTCGGCTGCTGAAACGCCTGCTGGATTCGCGCATCGGCGATGCCCGGAATCGCTCTGATTTTCGTCAGCAATGAATTGGCATATTTCCGATTTGCCGCGAGATCCTTGCCCGCAACCTGAAGGTCGATTGGAGCCGGAACGCCGAAGTTCAGAACCTGACTGACGATATCAGCGGGAAGAAAGGCGAAGCTTGTACCGGGGAACTGTCGGGGCAGCCTCTCGCGCATGGTCTTGATATAGTCGTCGGTCGGCGCATGATTGGGCTTGAGGCTGATCAGGATGTCGGCGTCTCCGACGCCGATGGTGCCGGAGTTGTTATAGGCCATGTTGATGCCGCTGACCGTGAGGCCGATATTGCTCACGATGCCGTCGAGTTCATGGGAGGGAATGATGCCGTGAATGGCGGTCCCGATCCGGTCGGTCAGGCTCGTCGTCTCTTCGATCCGCGTTCCCGTCGGGGCCCGGATATGAAGCTTGATCTGGCCGCCATCCACAGTCGGGAAGAAGTCCTGGCCGAGATAGGGCGCAAGGCCGAATGACAGCAGGCTAAAGCACAGGAACCCGGCGATCAGCTTGATCCGGTTTCGCAGACAGAGCTGCAGCAGGCCTAGATAGGTTTTGCGCACGTTTTCGAACATGTGCTCGAAGCCGCGCTGGAAGCGCGCGAGCGGATTGCGACTGGCCTTGGCCTGACCGGCCTCATCGGGCGAGCCGTGGACGTGTTGATTGCGCAAGAGATAGTTCGCCAGCGTCGGCACCAGCGTGCGCGACAGTACATAGGAAGCGGCCAGCGCAAGCATCACCGCTTCGGCGAGCGGCCGAAACAGGTAACCGGCGACCCCGCCAAGCCCGAACATCGGTACGAAGGCGATGCAGATGCACAGCAGCGACACCGTCGCCGGCACCACGATCTGGTGCGCGCCGTCGAGAATGGCCGGCTCAATCTCTTTGCCCTGTTCAAGATGCCAGTTGATGTTCTCGATGGTGACGGTGGCGTCATCGACGAGAATTCCGACCGCGAGCGCGAGGCCGCCGAGCGTCATGACATTGATGGTCTCGCCCAGCAGCGAAAGGCCGGTCAACGCGGCCAGAATCGCCAGCGGAATCGAGAGCGTGATGATCAGGGTCGAGCGCCAGCTTCCAAGGAACAACAGGATCATCGCCCCGGTCAGCGCTGCCGCGATCACGCCTTCCCTGACGACGCTTGATACCGCATCAGTCACAAAAACGGACTGATCGCCCACCGCCGTCAGCTTCAGGCTGCTCGGTAGCGTCTGTGATACCGAAGGCAGCAGGCTCTTGACGCCGTTGATGATATCGAGCGTCGAGCTGGCGCCCGCCTTCATGACGGTCAGCAGCACGGCGCTGGTGCCATTGACGTGAACGGCGTTGGTCTGCGGCGGAC